>JAGWRH010000138.1 GCA_028876695.1 Acidobacteriota bacterium
CACTCTCAATGATGTGCAGGCGATTCAGAATATTCAGTACAGCATCAGCGAAAACCGCCTGAACCTCGCGAACTATCTCCTCAGCGGCGATCTCCGCGACGAGGACAAAACCAACAAGGGGATAACCGATCTCCAACAGTTGATGAAGAATAGCGAATCCAAAGTCGCCGACCAGAATCTTCGATCCGCGCTTTCTCAAGTCGAAGAGAACGAACAGCAATGGGCGGATAATTTCGCCAAGCCGATGATCGCCAAGCGCCATCAGGTGGATTCGGGCGACGCGACCGTTTCGGATTTGCAGATCTATTACCTGCAGCACGATCCCGCATCGTGGATCAATAAATCCACCAGCATGCTGGACCAGGCCAGCCAGGCCGTGCGCAAGGCGCAGGATGACTCAAACGCTTCTTCCGCCACCGCCACTCTGGTAAGCGCGATTATTACCACCGTGGGCACGCTGCTCGCCGTCATGCTCGGGGTATTTGTCGCTTTCTACACCGCGAAATCGATCACCCAGCCGCTCCAGCACCTGATCGAAGTCGCCCGTCGCATCGGCGATTCCGGTGATCTCGATCAGTCGATCGACGTGCATCGCGGCGACGAGGTAGGCGTCCTCGCGGATAACTTCAACAAAATGATCGTGCACCTGAAGGAGATGGCCTCCGTTTCGGCGGCCATCGCCGAAGGCCAGCTGGCCGTCGCCGTTCAGCCGCGCTCCAATCAGGACACCATGGCCAAAGCTTTTTCGCGCATGACCCAGGGCCTGCGCGACCTGGTCCGCAAAGTGCGCGATAGCGCGTCGCAAGTTGCCAGCGGCGCGGGGCAGATGGCGGGCGCCTCGGACGAATCCGCGAAAGTCAGCGTGCAAGCCGCATCCGCCATTGATGAAGTCACTAGTACCATGCACGAAATGAGCATCAACGTGCAGAACGTGGTGAAAAACACGCAGCTGCAGGCGTCCAGCGTCGCCGAAACGTCCGCCTCCATCGATCAGATGGTCACGTCGATTCAGCGCGTCGCCGATACCGCGAAAATGCTCGTCGACATTTCTCATCGATCTCGTGAAGAGGCCCGCGTTGGCATGGAAACCATGGACAAAGCCACCGAGGGCCTGAATCGCGCGAACAAAGCGATCCAATCGTCTGCCGAGATTATCGACGTGCTCGGCCGCCGCGCCGATAGCATCGGCAAAATCATCGAGGTCATCGACGATTTGGCCGAGCAGACCAACCTCCTCGCCCTCAACGCCGCCATCGAAGCCGCGCGCGCCGGAGAACACGGCCTCGGTTTCGCCGTCGTCGCCGAGGAAGTTCGCAAGCTCGCCGAAAAATCCACGCAATCGACGAAGGAAATTTCCGAGCTCATTCAGGGCATCCAAAAAGAAGCCCGCGAGGCCGTCGAAAATATGGAAAAGAGCACCTCCATGGTTCAGGACGGCCTGGTGCTCAACAAGGATTTGAGCCTCGCGCTCGACAAAATCTCCGACGTTGTTTCCGAAGTTTACAAATACTCGCAGGAAATCGGCGCCGCCACCATGGAGCAATCAAGCGGCTCATCGCAAATCGCCAAAGCCACGAACCGGCTCACCGAAATCACCCAGGAGATCAATTCGTCCGTCGAAGAACAGGCCTCCGGCGCGCAGGCCGTCGTTCGCGCCATGGAGCGCATGCGCGAGCTCGTCCAGCAATCGACGTCAAGCTCCACCGAACTTGCCGCCGCCGCCGAGCAAATGTCCAAGTTGTCGCGCCAGTTGCTGGAATCCATGGATCGTTTCGCGCTCGAAGATGCGTACGCCGAGCATCGCCGTTCTTCCGCGCACCGCCCGGCGCCGCTGCACGAACGTCACGCGCCGGCGGAATACGCGGAACCGGTTCGAGCCTAGGTTTCCGAGGATTCGTCAATGGACAAGGAACTGCAGGTCGTCGGCTTCCGGATCGGGCGTGAGACCTTCGGGCTGCCCATCTCCATCGTCCGTGAAATCGTTCGCGTGCCGGAGATCACCGCTGTTCCCAATGCGCCCGATTACATCGAGGGCGTAATCAACCTCCGCGGCCGCATCATTCCCATTGTCGATCTCCGCAAGCGCTTCGGCCAGAAATCGGTCGAATCCAGCACCAAGAACCGCATCATCGTGGTCGAGCTCGGCCCGCGCGGTTTTGGCTTGATCGTCAATTCCGCGTCGGAGGTCCTGCGCATTCCGCCCTCCGAAATCGAGGCTCCCGGCAATGTGTTTCAGGAAGGCGAGCTCGACTTTGTCACCGGGGTGGGCAAGCTGAAGGGCCGGTTGGTGATCCTGCTTGACGTAAGCAAGATGTTGAAGCGCGGCGAGCTGAATTCCCTTGACGAAATCGCGCGTGCGCCCGAGCCCGTCGCCGCCGGCGAATTCGCGCGGAGGCTCTGATCCGGGCAACACGGCGATTTTGAGGAACAATGTCCACTACCTTTACCGCCCAGATTCCGCTCACCGAAGCGGAACTCAAGCTCCTGCAAACACTGGTCTATCAGGAGTGCGGCATGTATTTCGACGAGCGCCGCACTCATTTCCTGCGCGACCGTTTGCAGCGCCGTTTGAAAGCTTGCCAGCTCGATTCCTTCTATGCCTATTACCGCCTGCTTACCAGCCGCGAAGGCAAAAAAGAGCTCACTGCGCTGCTCGAAAACCTCACCGTCAACGAAACCAGCTTTTTTCGCATCCGCCCGCAGCTGGAACTCTTTCAAAAGGTGATTCTCGAAGGCCTGCTCAAGAAAAAGCAGGACCGCCGCGATTGGTCGCTGCGCATCTGGAGCGCCGGCTGTTCCACGGGCCAGGAGCCCTACTCGCTCGCGATTCTCACTTGCGACGCTCTCGCCTACTACTACTTGCGCAATCCGCTCCCGTTCGACGTTCCCACGCCCAAGCCGCTGATTCCTCCGCCGTGGAAACTCGATATTCTCGCCTCCGATATCAACTATTCCGCGCTTCTGGCCGCGCAGCAGGGTGTTTACACCGAAGCGCAGATGGAAGCCGTCGATTACACCTGCCGCCTGCGCTACTTCGAAAAAATAGGCGACAAGTACAGCGTCAAGCCCGCGCTCAAAAACCTCGTCCAGTTCGACTTCCACAATCTCAAGGCCGAATTCCTGCCGCAGGGCAACGACGTGATTTTCTGCCGCAACGTGATGATCTATTTCGACGAGGCCGAGCAGAAGCGGCTGATCGACAAGTTCTACTCCTGCCTGAATCCGGAGGGCTTTCTCTTCGTCGGACACGCCGAAAGCCTCTTCGGGCTCACCACCAAATTTCACATGATCCACGAAAACAACGCCACCGTGTACCAGCGCATCGAGGGGACGCCGTGAGTTTTTCATCCGACGAGCACTCCTCCGAGCTGCGCGATTTGTTTTTCGAGAGCGCGGCGGAAATCCTCCAGGGCATGAACGAGGCCGGCCTCGCCCTCGAGCAGCATCCCGGCGACGCCGAAAAGCTGCGCCAAGTCCGCCGCGCGGTGCACACCCTCAAGGGCGATTCGGCGGCTTGCGGTTACCACCAGCTCAGCGAACTCGCGCACGAATTCGAGGACGTGCTCACTCCCGAAGTCGCGCAGCAATACGCCGGATCGATCGCCGACGTAATTCTGATCGCCGCGGACACCTTCCATGAAATGCTGGCGGCGTATCGAGGCAATCTGCAGCCGCCCTCCGGCGGCGCCCTCCGCGAGCACATCTCCAGATTGCTGCGCAAATCCGCGCCGGAGCCTCGCCCCGCCGCTTCCGAAGCCACATTCGACTGGACCGAATACGACCGCCTGCTGATCGCCGAGGCCATCCGCAACGGCGAGTCCGTTTACAACGTCGCCGTGTATCTCGACCCGCGCGCGCCGCTTCCCGCCGCCGCGTTCGAACTCACTCGCAAGGCCATCGAAAGCGCCGGAAAGGTTCTCGCGCTGCGCCCCGAAGGCGGCGCCTACCAGGAAGGTTCGCTCCTCATCGAGGCCGCTTTATCGACCGCGCAGACCCCCGATTGGATTCGCGCGCGCTGCCACGTGCCCTCCATCGCCGAACGAGTCTCGATTGAAGAGCTCCGCGCGCCGGACGCCGCGCCCCGCGATTTGCTCGACATTCTGCTCGAATCCGAAGCCGCCGCGCTGGCCAGCGGGATCAAGCCCGTCGCCGCCGCGCCGCCCGATGAGGACGCGCGCGAATCCGGCGCCCATGCTGGCGCGGCGCATCCCTCCGAAAACACCCTTCGCGTCGACGCTGGGCGCATCGACACGGTGATGAATCTCGTCGGAGAAATGATCATCGGCAAATCCATGCTGCAGCGCGCCGTCGCCGAATTCGAGCGCAGCCACTCGAGCGATCCGCTGCGCGGCAAATTCTCGGATGCGCTCGCCTTCCAGTCCCGCGTCCTCGGCGAACTCCAAAAGTCCGTCATGAAGATTCGCATGGTTCCCGTCGACCACCTCTTCCGCCGCTTCCCGCGCGTTGTCCGCGATGTCGCGCGCCACCGCAATAAAGATATCGGCCTGGAAATGGCTGGACAAAACACCGATCTCGACAAAAGCATTCTCGACGCGCTGGCCGAACCTCTGGCGCATCTCGTCCGCAATGCCGCCGATCACGGTATCGAAAACGCCGCGGAACGCCTCGCCGCCGGCAAGCCCGCTCGCGGCACGGTCCACCTCAACGCCTATCACGATGGCGACGAAGTCGTGATCGAAGTCTCCGACGATGGCCGCGGCCTCGATCGCGAAAAAATTCTTCGCCGCGGCATGGAGCGGGGAATCATCACCGCCGAAGAAGCTTCGCGCTTGAATGAATCGGAAAGTTTGCAGCTAATCTTCGCTCCGGGACTGAGCACCGCGGACGAGGTCACGGAAATTTCCGGCCGCGGCGTGGGTTTGGACGTGGTGAAATCCGCGCTCGAGGCTCTGAAAGGCTCGGTTGAACTGCAAAGCAGGCCCGGCCAGGGCACCACCTTCCGCCTTTCCGTGCCGCTCACGCTCGCCAGCATTCAGGCGCTGCTTTTCCGCGTTCTGGATCGCCTGTACGCCGTTCCCATCGCCTCCGTCGGCGAAATCACGCGCATTTCCGATGGCGATGTTCATTCCGTCGACGACCGTGAAGTCTTTCAACTGCGCGATCAGGTGCTCACGCTGGTTCGGCTCGATCGCCTGGAGCGCTTCGCGTCATCCGCCGCTCCGCCGGACCGGCGATCGTCCAAACGTGTTTTCGTGATTGTCATTACGGCTGGCGGCCGTCGTTTCGGTCTCGCCGTCGATAGCCTGATCGGCGAGGAAGAGCTGGTCATCAAGGCTCTCGAGGATGAACTGGTCACCTCGCCGCTCGTCAGCGGCGCTTCCATCCTGGGCGACGGCACCGTCGTGCTCATCCTCAACGTCCCCGCCGTGGTCTCGCATCTCTCGCGAATTCCCGCGATCGGAGCCACGGCATGAACCAGAAGATTCGCGTGCTCGTGGTCGACGATTCCGCGCTCATGCGCAAGCTCATTCCCCAGACGCTTCTGCGCGATCCTTCCATCGAAGTGATCGGCACGGCCATGGACGGCTTGATCGGCCTGCGCAAAATCGAGGAGCTGCGGCCCAACGTCGTCACGCTCGATCTCGAAATGCCGCGCATGGACGGCATCGAGATGCTGCGCCAGATAACGCGCAAGCACCGCGTCCCCGTCATCGTCGTCAGCGCTCATACCAACGAAGGCGCGTCTCTCACGCTGAAGGCGCTGGGCCTTGGCGCGTTCGATTTCGTCACCAAGCCTTCGGACGCGGCCTCGGGCCGCCTCGCGCAAATCGCCTCCGAGCTTGCGTTGAAAATCAAAGTCGCCGCCGCGTCCGGCGTGCCGAAAGTGATCCTCACCGTTCCGGCCGCGAAGCCCAAGGTCCGCCGCCCGTTCTCGGCGCAATCTCGCATGCCTTCGCGCATCATCGCCATCGGCATCTCCACCGGCGGACCCGCCGCGCTTCAATATCTCTTTTCCCAGTTACCGGAGGATTTTCCGGGCGCTCTGGTCGTCGTGCAGCACATGCCCGAAGGTTTCACGGAGATGTTCGCGCAGCGGCTCCATGAATCGACGCCTATCGAAGTAAAGGAAGCGCAGTCGGGAGATTTGCTGCTTGCCGGCCGCGCCCTCATCTGTCCCGGCAACCGCCACATCAAAGTGCGGCGCATGGAACACGGCGACGTCGTCATGCTCGTCGATCAACCCCGCGTCAATGGTCACCGCCCTTCCGTTGACGTACTCTTCCACTCCGTCGCCAAGGAACTCGGCTCGCGTGCCGTTGCCGTGCTGATGACCGGCATGGGCGACGATGGCGCCGCCGGCCTCGGCGCCATTCGCTCCGCCGGCGGATTCACCGTCGCGCAAAGTCCGGATACCTGCGTCGTGGATAGCATGCCTCGTTCGGCCATCGATCGCGGCTTCGCTTGCCGCGTCGAATCGCTTCCCGAGCTTGCCAGTTTGCTGCAATCGAAGTGTATGCCCGACCGGCCGGTCATCGAACCGGTGGAAGCCTCTTCCAATTATTCGTCCCCGGCGGAAAGCTCGTCGCGAAGGAGAACGTCATGAAACAATTCGAGACACTCACCAGAAAGGATAGTCAGCCCGTCCGCTATCTGATTGTGGACGACTCCGTCTTCGCCCGCAAAAGCCTGGCCAAGATGGTCGAGTCGTTCGGTGGTCAGCTGGCCGGAGAGGCGGGCGATGGCCGTACCGCCATCACCGAGTACGCTCGCACCAAGCCCGATATCGTCCTGATGGACATCACCATGCCGCAGATGGAAGGTATCGAAGCCGTCGAGCACATCGTGCAGCAATACCCCGAAGCGCGCATCGTGATGGTGTCCTCGGTCGGCTATCAGGACAACATTCTTGCGGCGCTTCAGAAAGGCGCGCGCCATTTCGTGCAGAAGCCCGTCAAGCCCGATGCCCTGTACGAAATCGTCCGCTACGTTCTCAACGAAGACGGCGTCACCGCCCCTTCCATCGTCGTGCAGGAGGACCGGCGATGAGAATGGATCTCATCCAGCCGTTCATCGGTTCGCTCGATACCGTGCTTGCCGAGATGATGCAGGCCCCGGCGGTCATCGCCGATCTGGCCATGGAGGAAAACGGCTACCGCAAAAAAGGCCTCGCGGCCGTGGTCATCTTCAAAGGCCAGATCGAGGGTCGCATCATTCTGGATATGGAACCGCGGGCCGCGCTGCGCGTGGCCCAATGCCTCACCGGCGGCGAAGTCGATTCCGGCGAGCCGATCGTCCACGAAGCGGTCTGCGAACTCGCCAATATGGTGATCGGCAACGCCGTGACCCAGCTCAACGACCGCGGCTTTGAATTCAAGGTCGAACCGCCGTCCGTCATGTCCGAAGATCAATGCGAAAAAGCCGGGCACGATTCCGAAGCCACCATCCTGCGCTTCGAAACGCCCAGCGGACACGTGCACCTTAACATCTCCATGCACTATCACGCGCGCCGCAGCCGCGAACGCGCCGGCGTCCCCACCCTCTAGCTTCTTCTCGCACCTCGCAAAAAATCTCGTCATCCCGAACCCAGCTCCTGCGCCTTTTGCCGGAGATGAGGGTGAAGGATCTGCTTTTGTCTGCCGCCCTCCGCTCCTCGCTTTCCGTGCCTCGTTGCTACAGCGTAGGGGCGCTGCTTGCTGCGCCCTTGCCGGTTCGCGTCTCACAAAAGAATGCGTCATCCCGAGCGAGTCCCGGTGCTTTGTACCGGGACGACGAGGGATCTGCTTTTGTCCTGCCGCCCTCCGCTCCTCGCCGTGCCTCGTTGCTACAGCGTAGGGGCGCTGCTTGCTGCGCCCTTGCCGGTTCGCGTCTCACAAAAGAATTTGTCATCCCGAGCGAGTCCC
>JAGWRH010000139.1 GCA_028876695.1 Acidobacteriota bacterium
CCGCCTCTTGGAGCACCTCCAAGGGCGGGTTACATTCTGGCCTAGTTTACTTACGAAGCTAGATCATGAATTCCGGCGCCCCGGGACGCACTCGTTTGTGCCGTTACAACAGCTGCTACAAGCGCGACGGGGCTGCATACTCATGTGAATCGCTGTTTAGGATAATCGATAAAGCCAGCATAGTCAATACCGAGAACCTTGTACGCCGAGGCGTTTAGCGACGGAAGGCGCGCTAAACCAATCGGGTCAGCTACTTGGAGGTATGTCATTCTGCTCGGTACGGATCAGAGTTGGGCGAGCAAAGAGCCGAGCAGCGGCGTGGCGGGCGCGCTGTAAAGTTCTGTCCATGAGCCTTCCTGAACGATCTGGCCGTGCTCCAGCACGACCGCGCGATCCGGGCACAGGCGGCGCAGAACGTCGGATTGATGGTCCACGGCGATCATGCCGAAACCGATGTTCCTGCTCCAAAAGATCAAGTCGTCGATCAGCTCGCGGACGAGTTGACGATCGAGGCCAGCGAACGGCTCGTCGAGGAGGATCAGCGGCGGCCGCCGCGCCAGCATTCGAGCCAAACTAACGCGGCGCGCCTGGCCTCCCGATAGACGCGAGGCGGGCGCGTCCCAAAACGCTTCGAGCCTCAAGCGACTCCTGAGGGTGGCGATCCACTCGGCTTGGTCGCTAGACCGATCGTGCTTCGGCACGCCGAAGGTGACGTTTTCGCCGACTGCGAGATGAGGGAATAAGCTTGGCTCCTGCGTCAGATATCCGACCGGTCTGCGGTGGAGGGGGAGAGATGGCGGAAAGAAGCGCACCTGGCCAAGAGCGATATGCCCCGCATCGGGCTCCTCGATGCCAGCGATGCAAGCGAGAACCGTGCTTTTCCCCGCGCCCGACGCGCCAAACAAGCCGATCGATTCCCCGAAGTGAAGCTTTAACGAAAAGTTCACGGTGAAATCGCGGCGGTGCTTGGTGAATTGGGCGTCAAGCATGGCTTTGGCGCTGCGCCAGCACGTGCGCCAGCCATGGCAGCGGCAGCGCGACCGCGAGGAAAATAACCAGCAAGGGCATCACCGCGGGCAATCCAAAGCTCTGCAAATCGACCCAGAGTTGCACGGGCATTCCGGACGGATAATATGCGGTCACTACAACGGCGCCGAATTCTCCGATGGCGCGCACCCAGGCAATACTCAGCGCGACCGCCAATCCGAGGCGCGCCAGCGGCAGCGTCACGCGCAGGAACACTTTCGCGGGGGTCAGCCCCAGCAATGCAGCCTGCTTTTGCAGCAGCGTCGGAACGCTATTGAAGGCGGCTGCAGCGCCCAAGACGTAATATCCCATGGCCACGTAAACCTGCGTGACCACGAATGCGACGGGGCTATTGGTCATCGCAATTCCGTACTGCTGGAGCAGCCGTCCAACGGCAGCGAACGGCGCGAACGCGAGCGTAAACAGGATTCCCAAGGCAAGCGGCGGAAGGAGAATCGATATCAGCAGCGCCGCTTGCCAGACGAGCCGTTCTTTCGCGCGGCACTTCGCGATGTACGCGGCCATCGGAGTGCCCAGCACAACGACGGCGAGCATCGCGACGCTGGTGAGCAGCAACGATACGCGCACGGAATCAAGCGCTGGGCCGCGCACTTGCGCGTTCCATTGCCATGCGCCCACGCGCGCAAACAGCGCCGAGAGCGGGTAAAGCAGCGCCAGCGCGAAAACGGCGGCGCCAATGCGCGCAAACCAGCGGCGGTTGACACTCATGCGGCGAGCGCGGGCGCGCCGTCCGGGGGATCGTATTGATATCGCCGGAAAATCGATTGTGCTTCGCTGCCGTTGAGCCATTCGACGAACTCGGCCGCCCCTTTCGGATTACGCGAATCGTTCATTGCCGCCGCGTAAAAAATCAAGGGCTCCGGATCATACGTCTTACCTGCGATGGTGAGCTCGAGGCCGGGATTTTCCTGGCGTACCCGATCCGAGCTCAGATTCACCTGCTTCGGCAATCCGATGTACGGAAGCTCGAAGGGGCCGGGCTGGATCTTGTATGCCGAGCACGCGTCGAGCTGCCCGGCCTGCAACCGGGCCAACAAAGTTGGTTCGCTGAAGATTTGCCGTTGGTTGACCATCGGGCCGAGCGTCTTTTCGACGAGATTCGGAACGCTGTAGAGCCTCGCAGCCAGCATCATGGTGAAGATGATGTTGCGCCCCTGCGGATCGGCGATGGGATCGGTACGCCCGAATCGCATGCCGGGCCGCCGTAGCACGTTCCACCATGGCTCCTGCCCGCGGCTCGCCGCCGCGAACTGCGCCGCGAATCGGCTCTTCGGACTGTACACGATCACCACTTCCGTTCGGGCGATTGGGGTAGCGATTTTCGATTTTCCGGCGCGCAAGACCGTCAGCATGGGCCCCGGCGTGATTGGGATGAAGACGTCCGGCCGAATGCTCCCAGCTGCGATCAGATTGGCCAGCGCGTCCGAACCCTGCGCCCGCCCGCGAATATCCAATCGCAAGTACCGCGCGGCGGTAGATTTTATGGGTCCTTCCATCATCGAGCTCATGGAACCCGCGTAGGCGGCATCGACAACCGCCAAATCGGCGGCGCGCGACTGGGAGAAGATCGACGCGAATGCGGCGGCGAGCGCAAGGGACGCGCCCTGCACGACCACCTCTCGCCGAGTGAGCGCTTTGGACGTGGCGGCCACGCAGCCTCCGAGCAGGAAGGCGGAATATGCCTCCTACGATCAATACGATTTAATACGACAAAGATCGCCAGTGTCAAACAGATTAGTACGGATTGGTATCTTTGCGCGTAAAGGCACGCACAGGAACAGATCCCGCCGCGGATTCACAATCGGCAGCCGAAGCCCGCGGTTGAGCTAGCGGGCCGCTGCAACCTGGGCGTGCCGCTCCGCAACCGTTCGTGCGACCGCCGGAGCGATGGCGCGAATTTCGTTCATCAACTGCGCGAACTGATCCGGATAGAGGGATTGCACGCCGTCCGAGAGAGCACGCTCGGGATCGGGATGCACTTCGATAATCAATCCATCCGCGCCGGCTGCAACCGCCGCGCGAGCCATGGGAGCCACTTTGTCGCGGCGGCCAGTACCGTGCGAAGGGTCGGCGAATATCGGCAAATGGGAAAGGCTCTTGATCACGGGAATCGCGGCGATATCGAGCGTATTGCGCAGGTAGTTGTCGAACGTGCGGATGCCGCGCTCGCAGAGGATCACTTTGTAATTGCCGCCAGCCATGATGTACTCGGCGCCGAGCAGCAACTCCTCGATGGTCGCGGACATTCCGCGCTTCAGCAGGACGGCTTTGTCGGTTTCACCGAGCGCGCGCAGCAGATGATAATTCTGCATATTGCGCGCTCCCACTTGCATTACGTCCACGTAGGGCAGCATCACTTCGATCTGCGAGGGGTCCATGACTTCGGTGACCACTAAGAGATGATTCCTGTCGGCCGCTTCGCGCAGCAGTTTCAGACCGTCCTCGCCCATTCCCCGAAAACTGTAGGGAGAGGTTCGGGGTTTGAAGGCGCCGCCGCGCAACATCTTGGCGCCGGCATCAGCCACGCGCCCAGCAACGTCCATGATCTGATCGCGCGATTCGACGGCGCACGGGCCGGCGGCGACAACAACTTCTTTCCC
>JAGWRH010000140.1 GCA_028876695.1 Acidobacteriota bacterium
GGCATCGATAACGAACGCCTGGAATTTCTGGGCGACCGCGTGCTTGGTCTGGTGGCCAGCGAGCGGCTTTTCGAACAGTTTCCGAACTGGGACGCGGGTAAACTATCGAAGGGGTTGGCACGCCTGGTCAGCGCTACCTCGATTTCCAGCGTCGCGCGCCGCCTTGAGCTTGGGCGGTACCTGCGGCTCGGGCCGGGCGAAGAAAAAACGGGCGGCCGCGAGAAGAAACGGCTGCTCGCGGATGCGTATGAAGCGATTATTGGCGCCGTGTACCTCGACGCCGGCCTGCCCGCCGCGGCCGCGTTTTTGCATCGCACCTTGATCGATTCCGCGCTCGCGGGCGCGGGAACCACGCTGGAGGAACTGGACCACAAATCCGCCCTCCAGGAATGGTTGCAGCAGAGGGGAATGTCGCCGGTAACGTATCGCGTGCGAAAAGAATCCGGCCCCGAGCATGAGAAAGTCTTCGAAGTGGAAGTATGGCACGCGGAACGAAGGCTGGCCGTTTCCGAAGGTTCCAGCAAAAAGCAGGCTGAACAGGCCGCCGCGCGGCTGGCACTGGATCAGCTGGTAGAGAGCGCATAGATGGACGGAATGGAAGCCGGAACGCCGCCGCTCGACCTGCACGCCTATTCCGCGCCATTGCCGGAATCTCGCCGCGCCGTTCCAACCCGAAACGCGCTCGCGGATTTCGTCGAATCGCTAATCGTCACGATTCTGCTGGCGCTTTTCGCCACCACCTTTGTGGTGCAAGCGTTCAAAATTCCCTCGCAATCGATGGAACCGACGCTTTTGGTCGGCGATCATCTGCTGGTCAATAAATTCATTTTCGAGGGGCGGGGCGCATGGTACGACAAACTGCTGCCGTACCGCGCGATCGAGCGGGGAGATATCATCGTTTTCAAATATCCCTACGACGATCATCCGTACTACGTGAAGCGCGTGATCGGCGTGCCGGGCGACCGGATTCGCATTGTCGATGCGCGCGTGTTTGTGAACGGGAAGTCCATCGCGGAGCCCTACGCGGTGCACGATCCTCTGGCGGACGACCCCTTCGGTGAGGAATTTCCGCCCGCGCTCGATGCCTTGCCCGCCAACCGGCTCCGGCCAGAATGGGCGGCGCGAATGATGAGCTACGTCCGCGGCGGCGAGTTGGTGGTCCCGCCTAAGCATTATTTCGTGATGGGCGATAATCGCGACGATAGCTGGGATAGCCGTTACTGGGGCTTCGTTGACCGCGACGCAATTGTCGGCCAGCCCATTCTGATTTACTGGTCGGTGCGCGCGACCTCGGACGACTACGCTGATCGCAGCCTGGCGGGCTCCGCTCGTGGAATGGGTTCAACTCTGGCCCATTTGACCAGTAGCACTCGCTGGCATCGCATGCTTCGCGAAGTTCATTAACGCGGCGCGCCCTGCGTGCGCCGACAACCTCGCCCGCGTGCAATTTTCCGCATACACCCGCGCGGAAACCTCTAGAATATCGGCAGCGCGATAGAGCGCGACCGCCTCAAAATGGCAACCGTTCTCCCCGAGCCGCCGGTCCAGGCGGAGCAGCCTCCGAAGCCGAAGCACTGGCTGCGCCGTGGCACGCTGACGATCTTGGCGCTGGCGGCCCTGTTGTGGGCCTCTGACGCCGCGATTTCGATTCTGGTGCAGCATAGCCGGCTGCGTACGAACATCACCGCGCGTCTGGAGGCCGCTTTCGGCCGCCCGGTGGAAGTCGGCAGCTACGGCTTCACCATCTGGAGCGGACCGGTCCTCGAAGCGCACTCGGTGCGCATCGGGGAAGATCCTCGATTCGGCAGCGAGTACTTCATCCGCGCCGATTCCATCTCCGTCGGGTTGCGCTGGTGGAGTTTGTTGCGCGGCCGCCTCGCCCTTGGAACTCTCGCTGTGAACGGCGCGAGCTTGAATCTGGTCCGCTCGGCTGATGGCGACTGGAATCTGGCTGAATGGCTGCCTCGCCCGTCGCTCGGCGAATCATCGGTCCGGCCGGCGAGCGAACTTGTCGTGCCTTCGCCTGAGCTGCAATTCCGTCGAATCGACATCAGCGACAGCCGGATTGATTTCAAACGAGGTTCCGAAAAGCTCGCCTTCGCGCTCGTTGACGTCAACGGCTCAATGGAAAGCGACGCCCTCGGCCGGTGGCGCATCGATATGACCGCCGCGCCATGGCGCGCCGCGACCCTCACGCAGCAGCCCGGCATAATCCGCGTGACCGGGCACATCGGCGGCACATCCTCGCGATTGCGTCCCGCCGCTATCGAAATTGCGTGGACGGACGCGTCGATCGCGGATTTCTTCCGGCTCGCTAGCGGCGACGATTACGGCTTACGCGGAGACATCGCCGTTTCCCTCAGCGCGCACACCGACCCGGCCGAGCCCGTGAATGGCTGGCTGCTCAATGGCACTGCCGAACTCCGCGGCCTGCATCGATGGGATATGGCCGCGCGTCCCGATAATCCAGCGGTAGATCTGGTGGTCAGCCAGGCGGTGCTGGACCCAGGCCTTTCCGAACTGCGCATTCCGAAGGTGCAAATCGAGGAACCGCACTCGAACGCGCGCGCCAGCTTGGCTTTTAACTGGACCGCCGCAGCGGCCGGCAAGGGCGCTGCTACGAGCGCCGCCTCGGTGGACCTGTTGTCGTCGCAAATCGACTTGGGCGACGTGCTCGCCTGGGTTCGCGGTTTCCGCCCCGGCATTCCCGACGGGACGTTGCTGCGCGGCATGCTCGACGTCAGAGCGCGTTGGGCCGGCTGGCCCCCCGCCTTGGCGAGCGCATCGGTGAAGGGCGATTCCGCCGAGGTGATCTCGCCCGCGCTTCACGGCCCCGCGCGAATGGGACCGCTTGATCTCCGGTTCAGTCGCGGCGCGATTTCGCTCCAGCCCGCCACCATCACGTGGGCCTCGGCAACGGATCGCGCAGCAGCCTCGTTCCGGATCGAGGCATTCGAGCGCACGCGGAAAGCGTTTTTTCCAACTTGGCACGTCGCGGGAAGCGCCGAAGATGCGCGCGGCATCGCGGCGCTCGCAGGAGCGCTTGGATTCAGCCTCTCACGCGAATGGAATTTGCAAGGGCCACTATCTTGCGACCTGCGTTGGCAATCCGCGCGGTTTCCGTGGGACGCGCAGCCCGCCGGGATGATCTCGGTGGGTACAGATGGCATCCCCGGCGGCGCGGCTCTGCGCGCGTCCTTCCTGAATTTGCCGGTCGAACAGATGCGGGCGCGTGTGGAGCTGAAGCCCGGGCTGGCCCACATCGCGCTGACGTCCGCGAAAGCGTTCGGCGCGAACTGGACCGGAACCTTCGACCGCCGAGCGGCCGGAGGCGAATGGCAGTTCGCGCTTTCCGCCGACCGTATCGCCGCCGCCGACCTTGACCGCTGGCTCAATCCGCGCTGGCGCGAAAGCTTTCTCGGCCGCATGTTGCCGGTTTTCGGCGCGCAGACGTCGCCCGCGGCATCGCCCCAGGACGTTCGCGGCAGCGGGACGCTCAGAATTGGCGAATTTACGCTCGAGCCGCTGGCGCTGCGCCAGATTACGGGAAATTTGCGCGTCGATGGACGCCATCTCGAGCTCTCGAACGCAAAGGCAAAATTTTATGGGGGCCAGCTGAGCGGTCTCCTGCGCGCGGATTTGAATGCAATTCCGATCTATCGCGCCGAAATTGGCGCATCGCGCGTGGACGCCGCGCCGCTCGTGGCGGCCGTGCCTGCGCTTGCGGGCCTGAGCGCGAAAATGGTTGACGGCCAGATTTCCATCGATGCCAAGGGCGCGTCGCGCGGCGATCTGATTTCCTCGATCAGCTGCCGCGGCACGGCTACTGCCGATGGCGTCGCGCTTGGCGGGCTCGATCTTGCAAACGCGCTGGACGCATCATCGCAAGCCGCGCAAACGGGGCGAATTTCGGCCGCGTCGGCGGCATTCACCTGCTCGCGCCGCGCGATTCATTTTCAAAGGCTCTCTCTGGATCTCGATGGCGGCTCGTCCGTGATCGGCACGGGCTCGATCGGATTCGATCGTGACATGGACCTGCGCTTTTTAGATGTTTCACCGAATTCGAAAACGGCCGGCGCCTCTTTCCGGCTGGCAGGAAACATCTCGTCGCCTCAACTCCTCCGCGCGCCTTCCGCGCGGCGCGTCCGCTAGATTCTCGTCGATGCGTTCTCCACGTTGAAGTCGCACAGGCCGTGTGCTAGCGTCCAAGGAATGAAGGGGAAGTGCGCTTTCCGCGCTCGGCGCGCGCTCGCGCGAGCTTTGCCGGCGTTGGCGATTCAGCTGATAGCAGCCGCTCTGGTCGCGTCTGCCGCCGGTCGAATTCAGATCCGTCCGCAATACAATCCGGGCGATACGCTGTATTACCAGATCGAGTTGCATACGGACACGACCGGAAAAACAACCACGCCCATCCTCAACCCTGAGGGCGGAACGAAATCCACCGAAAATGTGGATTTGCTCGTCCGCCTGGATGTGCTGCCGCGGACGGCGTCGGGCGCGCTGCAATCGCAGGGGGGCGAGCGACCCGGCGCGGTCCGTATGCGCGTGACCTACGAGCGGGCGCACGCCGATGCGCAATCCGACGCGCCCGAATTCGATCGGCCCGCCGGCAGCGAGGCGTATTCCAGGCTTGCCGGACATTCGTTCGAATTTGCCCTCGGTCCCGGCGGAGTGATTTCTAATTTGCAGGATCCCGATAACATCCTTCCGAAGCTTTCGCAGGCCACAGCTGCGCTTTCCTGGATGAACATGTTCTCGTCCATCGGCGGCTTTTCACCTCGCGGAATTTCGATCGGTCAAAAGTGGACCGGCGAAGTGCCGCTCGCCGGCGCGCCTTTAGCCGGGCTCGTGTGGCAAACGGACTCCACCTACTTGCGCAACGAGCCGTGCCAGGCGCGCGCGACCAGAGCGGCCGAGCGCAACGCCGGGTCCGCCGCGGAGCAATGCGCGGTGATTCTCACGCAATCCACGGTCATCCATCGCGGGCCGCGGCACGCGGACGAAACGCCGCCCGATTACGTTCGCCACGGCCTGCGCACCGCCGGCGCGCTCACCGGATCGGGCGAACGCCTGGAGGTGGTTTCGCTCTCCTCCGGCCTGCTGGTTAGCTCCACCGAAACCAGCACGCAGCGGGCCGATTTCGATATCGTCAGCGCGGCGAACGGCGAGAAAATTCATCGCGACGGAGAGGTGCGGACGCAGATGGTCATCACGCGCGTTGCCGCGCCATCCGGTTCCTCGCATCGGTGAGAACGTCGCGTCTTGTGTCCGTGCCGGGCGAAAAAAGAATCGCATGTTTATGCGTTTCAGTGCATAATTATTCCTGCCCTACACGATGATTCGCGCACGCACCGCCGTCTTGCCGGACGTGGAACGCATCCACGCGATTATCCAGCCCTACGCCGACGTGGGCACGCTGCTGCCGCGACCCAGTGCCGAACTCTGCGAAAACATCCGCGATTTCGTCGTCGCGGAAGAGGATGGCAGCGTGATCGGCTGCGGCGCGCTGCATCTCTATGGAACGCACCTGGCGGAAATCCGGTCCGTCGCCGTTGCGCCGGAGGCCAAAGGCCGCGGCGCCGGCCGCGCGTTGGTCGAAGCCCTGATGCACGAGGCCAATCGCCAGAGCGTGACGTGCGTTTGCCTCTTCACCCGCACGCCGAGATTTTTCGCCCATCTCGGATTCGAAGTCGCGCGCCGCCAGCAACTGCCGGACAAGATCTACAAGGATTGCGTCTGCTGTCCGAAGCTCACGAGCTGCGATGAAATCGCCATGGTCAAGGGCCAGATCCCCGCCAACGTCGATGGCCTGCGCGATCCGCGAATCGTCATCCCTCTGGTGCAACTCAAGCCTTGATCGTCGGCGTATAATGGTAGTTTTAGGCGCTGCCCATCGGGCGGACTGAGGACGCTTCACTATGGATTTCAAGCTTGCCAGCGATTACGACCCGCGCGGCGACCAGCCGGAGGCGATTTCGCGGCTCGTCCGCGGCCTGGAGGACGGCGACCGCCACCAGGTTCTGCTGGGCGTCACCGGTTCGGGCAAGACGTTTACCATGGCCAAGGTGATCGAGGCGGCAAACCGTCCCGCCGTGGTTCTCGCGCACAATAAGACGCTCGCGGCGCAGCTCTACCATGAATTCAAGTCATTCTTCCCGCAGAATGCCGTCGAATACTTCGTCAGCTACTACGATTATTACCAGCCCGAAGCGTACGTTCCCGCGAGCGACACGTTCATCGAAAAAGAAGCCACCATCAACGACGAGCTCGACAAGCTGCGCATGAGCGCCACGCGATCGCTCTTCGAGCGCCGCGACGTGGTCGTGGTCGCGTCGGTTTCCTGCATCTACGGCCTCGGCTCGCCCGAAGCGTACTACGGCATGCTGCTGATGCTGGAAAAGGGCCAGTCCATCGCCCGCGAATCGATTCTGCGCAAGCTGGTGGAGATCCAGTACGACCGCGCCGAGGATTTGCGCCGTGGCACCTTCCGCGTCCGTGGCGACATGATCGAAATTTTTCCACCCTACGACGATCTCGCCGTGCGCGTGGAAATGTGGGGCAGCCAGATCGAGGCCATCCGCAAGATCGATCCGGTGACCGGGGAAATCCGCTCGCGCGAAGGCGAAGTGACGCGCATGCCCATTTATCCCAAGACGCACTACGTCCTTCCCGCCGAGCAGCGCGAGCGCGCCATCCAGACCATCTACGAAGAGCTCGACTGGTGGAAAGGCGAGCTGGCGCGCCAGGGAAAAATCGTGGAATCGCAACGCATCGTCCAGCGTACGCTGTTCGATATTGAAATGATGCGCACCATCGGCTACTGCCATGGCATCGAAAACTACTCGCGCCATCTTTCCGGCCGCTTGCCCGGTGAAGCGCCGCCCACGCTGCTCGATTACGTCCCATCTAACTATCTGCTCTTCATCGATGAATCGCACCAGACCATTCCGCAAGTGCGCGGTATGTATCACGGCGACCGTTCGCGCAAACAGACGCTGGTCAATTACGGGTTCCGCATGCCTTCCGCGCTCGATAATCGCCCGCTCAATTTCGAGGAGTTCGAGCACCGCGTGAATCAGGCGATTTACGTCTCCGCCACGCCGGGCCCCTACGAGCTCACCAAATCCGGCGGCGTGGTTGCCGAGCAAGTGATTCGCCCGACCGGCCTGGTCGATCCGGAAGTGGAGGTGCGCCCGGTGAAGGGCCAGGTGGACGATCTGCTCGAGGAAATTCGCATCCGCGCCGAGCGCGGCGAGCGCGTCCTGGTCACCACGCTCACCAAACGCATGGCCGAAGACCTGGCGGAATATTTCGGCGAGGTGGGCGTGCGCTGCCGCTATTTGCACTCGGAAATCGAGACGCTCGAGCGCGTGCGCATCCTGCGCGATCTGCGCCGCGGCGAATTCGATGTGCTCATCGGCATCAACCTGCTGCGCGAGGGCCTCGATCTTCCGGAAGTCTCTCTTGTTGCGATTCTCGACGCCGATAAGGAAGGCTACTTGCGCAGCGCCACATCGCTCATCCAGACCATGGGCCGCTGCGCCCGGCATATCGAGGGCCGCGCCATTCTATACGCGGACGTGATGACCGATTCCATGCGCCAGGCCATCGGGGAGACCAACCGTCGTCGCGCCAAGCAACAGGCGTACAACCGCGAGAACAACATCACGCCGCAATCGGTGATCAAGGCCATCGATATGCAGCTCGCGAAAATTGTTGAGGCGGACTACGTTACCGTGCCTATGGACGACGTTGCGATCGGCGATATCGCCACTGAAGAGCAGTTGCTGCAAGTCATCTCGCAACTCGAGGCGCAAATGCGCGAGGCGGCCAAGAATTTCGATTTTGAGCGTGCCGCCGCGCTTCGCGATCGCATCCGTTCGCTAAAACAGCGCGATCTCGGATTCATCTCGCCAACCGATCTATCCCCCACGCCGCCGGCGTCAGCGCCGACTCAATCGCCCGATGTGCCGGCTGACGCGAATGCTGCCGAAGCGGCGGTCGCGCCCGCAGGTGTTCCGGCCGTCGCGGGGACCGCTCCAGCAGCCCCGGCCCGCCCGCGGAAAAGGCGCCATGCGAACTAGCAGCGCTTTTCGTCGTTCCGAGGAGCAAAGCGACGAGCAACCTGCTCTTTAGTTGGCGATCGGCAAGCAACGCGCGGATTCTGAAGATCCGCACCCGATTCGCCTGCGGGATGTTGATGATCGCTGTCACCGCAATCGTCGTCACTCCGCTCGTTCACGCACAGCAATTTCCCCCCGATAACGAATTCGGCGTATGGGGCGCTTACTCCGCCAATTCCCCCGATGTTTGGGGAAGTCAGGGGCACATCCAATTCGGCGTCGCGGCCCTGCGTTACGGACGGCTGGTGGCCGCGTCGCCGCGCTACACGGTGGAATACACGGCCGACGTTGAACCCGTCGAAATGGCGCGCGCGAACATCTACACATCCTGCAAAATTCTTTTGCACGGGAAGGTGCAACCCGGTTTCTGCGCGATTGGGCGCCAGTGGATCTATGGCGGCGGCGTGAGCCCCTTCGGCTGGAAGTTCAACTTACATCCGGCGCACCAGTGGCAGCCGTTCGGCGCGTTGAGCGCCGGGTTCGTATTGTCGGAGCACGCGATTCCGGACGATATTCCCAAAGCCACGCGCTTCAATTTCACGTTCGATTTTCAGGTGGGCGTGGAGCGATTCAATCGCAAGCGCACGCGTGCTTGGACTTTTTCTTACAAGCTGCAGCATATCTCCAATGCCTTTCGCAGCTCGGTGAACCCCGGCGTCGATCTGAACATGCTCGCCGTGGGCTATTCGTTTTTCAAATAATCCAGTCTGAGATACGGAAAATAGGTGCCCTGCCGTGGGCTGTTCGGGTTGGCTAGACTACGCCCCTGCGCAGCTCATCCAGCGGATAAAACGTCCCGCGCCACACGATCCCGCCGCGCCACAACGTCACGATCATGGACCGCGCCAGCATCCACGCGAAAAGCAGCGCGCCGATCGGGTACGTGATCGCGTAGGCAACCGGCGCGCGAAATTCCCTGGCTACCGCGGCCGTAACGGCCAGCGGCAGGGCCACGGCAATTGCCGCGAAAATGCGCGCCCATCCGGGCGTGATCGCCAGCGCCGCTACCGGCA
>JAGWRH010000141.1 GCA_028876695.1 Acidobacteriota bacterium
ATCTTGAGGTCGGCGAGCGAACCGAGGAAGAAATCTTCTTCCGTGAGCACGGAGAGAGCGGCGGCGCCAGCGTGTTGCAGGAATGGAGCGAGAGCGGCGGGCGCATAATTTTCGCGGATCAGGCCGCGGGATGGCGACGCCTTCTTCAGCTCGGCAATGATATTGAACGAATCGCGGACCAGGGCGCCCGAAAAATCACGCGGCGGGCCAGCTTTTTCAGCGGCGAGCTTCAGCGCCACATCGGGAAGGACGCGCTTGCGGTGCGAAATGGATTCGCGGCGCTTTTCGACGATGCGTTCGAGGATGGTTGGCTCGCGTGAAACGGATTTCATGTGCGAAGCGCCGGCCCGCCATGCGCGGTGAATACGGCCGCGCCAGAGCGCACCGATTCTAGCCCGAAGCAGCGGAGATCAGCGGAAAGACCATGCTAACTGCGCGGCGCGGGAGAGTCAATTTGGACGGGCGCCGCAATCGCAGTTGATGGTTTTGGACACGCCCCCTGGTAATAGTTTTGTATTAATTCGACCTGTCGCGTTCGCCGTGTCGGCGGCGATGCTACGATCGCGGTCAAACACATGGAAACGCATCCGAAGAAAACTCGCGCGCGCGTGCTGCTGACTTCCGTTTTCGGTCCGTATGCGCAAGACGACGAATTTGGAAGCCGCGCTATCAATCCCATGGAGCTGTACCACAACCAGGTGACGCGCGCGCAGGGCAGCTTTTCAATCCGCATGTTTCATCGCTCATGGGGCATCATGATGATTCAAGCGAATATCTCCGCGCCGTGCACGGTGCTGGATTTCCCCACACGGGCGAGTTTCGCGAAAGAATTGACTGAGAATTGCTACGACGTGGTGGGAATCTCCTCGATCATCGTGAACGTGGGGAAAGTGCGGAAAATGTGCGCCATGGTGCGCGAGTTATCCCCGAAATCCGTGATCGTGGTCGGCGGCCACGTCACGTCGATACCAGGCCTGGAGGACATGATCCATGCGGATTACATCGTTCGCGGGGAGGGCATCGCGTGGATGCGCCGGTATCTGGGAGAGGACGCTCAAAAGCCAATCCATCATCCGGCCATCGTTTCTGGGATGCAAACGCGCGTGATGGGGATTTCACTGCCGCAGCGCAGAGGGGGCACCGCGGCGACGATTATTCCCTCGGTCGGCTGCCCGATGGGATGCAACTTCTGCACGACATCCGCGTTCTTTGGAGGCAAAGGCAAATTCGAGAACTTCTTCGAGAGCGGCGATGAATTGTTCGACGTGATGTGCCGGATCGAGGCGGAACTGGGCGTCGATTCGTTTTTCATGATGGACGAGAATTTCCTGCTCTACCGGGCTCGTGCGAAACGGCTTCTGGAGCTGATGAAGGCGCGCAACAAGTCCTGGGGACTTGCCGTGTTTTCGTCCGCGAACGCGATTCGCAAGTACTCGATGGACGAGTTGGTGGAGCTGGGCGTCTCGTGGATCTGGCTTGGGCTGGAATCGCCGCGATCGAACTACAGCAAACTGGCAGGCGCGGATACCAAGCGCCTCACGCGAGAGCTGCGCGAGAGTGGCATTCGCGTCCAAGGATCGACGATTATCGGGCTGGAGCACCACACGCCCGAAAACATCGCCGAAGAAATCGAGCATGCCGTAAGCCACCAGACGGACTTCCATCAGTTCATGCTGTACACGCCCATTCCCGGAACGCAGCTCTATCGGGAAATGGCGGAGCAGGGCCGGATACTCCAGGGGATCGATCCCGCCGACATTCACGGGCAGTACAAATTCAATTTTGTTCATCCGGCGATTTCCCGCGACGATTCCCGAATATTTCTCGACTTGGCTTTTCGCCGCGACTTCGAAGCCAATGGGCCTAGCCTATTCCGCATGGCGCAAACCGTATTCCAGGGCTGGATGCGGTACCGGAACTATGCGGATGCGCGCGTGCGCGAACGATTCGCCCGGGAAATGAAAACAGTGACCACCGCCTATGGCGGAGCTCTCTGGGCAATGGAGCGAGAGTTTGCCAAGGTGAACCGGGAAGTCAGCCGGAGGATCAGGCTCTTGCGCGAGGAGATCAGGAGAGAGTCCTCCGTCGTGCAACGCGCGGCTGCCCGCGTGCTCGGCCCGGTTATGCTTTGGACCGCGCGGCGTGAAGAGAAGCGGCTTTTGGCGGGACGCACCTACGAGCCGCCCACCATCGTACAGCGCCGCAATTGGGCGTAGCCCTCCGCATTTCTCCTTCAAAGTAAAAAATTGAAACTGTTTGGGGCGGATTCACCGCGGCGTGTGTCGCGTTCGCCGCGGCTCATCAGGTGGTGGGCTGGCGAGGTGTTCGAAAGGGAAGTTTTAGCTTGCGAACGATCTCGGGCCAGAACTCGCGGAGCACGTCGAATCCGGCGTCGTTGGCGATATCGAAGGCGCCGCTCTCGGCGTACGGGCCGACGCCGTGCTCGCGATAGCCGTGATATGTGCTCGAAAGCGCGACCGTGGTGATGGTGCCGAGCCACTCCGTGTAATTGAACATCGGCGCGCCGTTTTCGTGGTGGGCGATCATGACGTGTGCGAGCGCGTGCGCGATTCGCCGGCCGGTACTATCGCGGCCAAGACGGTAATAGCGGGAGTCCTGCGAAAATACGGTGGGATATACGAAATCCTTGAAGAACGCATTGTCCGCCTGATCGGCAATCACCGCGCCAAAGCGCTTCGAATAGCCGCCAAATTCCTGGCCAAATTTCGGATCGTCGTTTTCTGCCTGGTCGATGCCGGCATTGAATGCCGCGCTCACGAAAGTGACCGGGTTGGTGAAGTCGTCCACGAATAGCTGGGCTTTTTCTTTCGTCGTCAAAGTGCAGAGCACGCTTCCCGGTTTGTAAATGGCGCCGTGGGGCGTAGCAGACCGAATTTCCAGTTTCTTGTCAAAAAATGCCACAACCTGCGCGAACGGACCTTTGTAGTCCTGCCACTCAATCATGGGGGAGGGTTGAATGCACGGCGCCGGAGGAACGACCGCGGATGGAGGCACCGGCACGGCGGGTGGTGGGGCGGGCGCGGGGATTTTTGGCGGGACCTGCTGCGCTGACTGGGCAAACGCAGCGCCGGATATGAGCACCGCCAGAATCAGAGAGAGTTTGGTCCCGTGCGACGCGATGCGGATGGTGCCCTTAACCGCCGCGCGTATATTCGTCGCCATGCGTGACGGTCTCCGGGTACGCTCCGGCGCCCAGTTCATAAAGATCCAGCCCCTGGCGTTCGCCTTCCGGAGCGACGCGCTGAGGAACGAAGCGGTTGAGCAGCCAGTTCAATCCATAGACCAGCGGAAGTACGAATCCAATTAGAGTGGCAATTCCGATGAATTGCGCGAGCCATTGATCGGATTGGATTGGCGCGGTCTCACCCGGCGCCATGCTTCCGGCAGGAATGTGCGCGAATATCGCGACCGCTAGCACGCCCCAAATTCCCGCGATACCAAATGCCGAGATGGAGCCACCGGGATCGTCGATCGAGAGGCGCAGCTCGATCCACTCGACGGAAAGAGCAACCAGAGCTCCGGCGATGATACCGATCGCGAGCGAGCCTAGCGGCGCAACAAACGCGCAACCGGCGCTGCTGGCCACCAATCCTCCGATCCAGCCGTTAGAGGTCAGCGACGCGTCCGGGCGGCCGAAGCGAACGCTCGTGATGATGGCTGCGGTGAGCGCGGCGGCGGCGGCGGAGAGCGTCGTATTGACGATCACCAGCACCACGCGGCCGAATGGAACCGCGAGATAGAGCAAAGCTCCCGCGGAATTGAGTCCCCACCAGCCCAGAAGAGCGAGAATGCAACCGAACAGAACGAAGATGGCATTGTGACCGGGAATCGCGGTGGGCATGCCGTCGAGCGAGTATTTTCCCTGGCGCGGGCCCAGAATCCAGGCGATCGAAAGGGCGGCCAATCCGCCCAACGCGGCGATGGCTCCCGAGCCGCCAGCGTCGATAAAGCCTCGGCCTAAACCGTAATGCGCGCCGAGCTGTGCGAGCCATCCGCCGCCCCAAGCCCAATGCGCGAAGATCGGGAACGCGATGCCTGCCAGCAGAACGGTGGAAAGGCAGGCGCTGTAGAGCCTCCACCGGTCGGCGCCGCTGCCGAGCGGGATGAGCGCCACAACTCCCACGGTAATCATTCCCAGAAGCGCCGCGAGGGAAGCCGGCGAACCGCCAAGTGGTAGATGCCGGAAGAAAAGCGAGCCGTTAGCGAGCCAGCTCCAACTTTTGCCGCCCAGGATCGCAATGCGCGCCGGCTCGCCCGCGAATCCTTGGAGCGATTGGCCCCACAGAAAGTAAACCAGCACGGCCACAGAAAAGACGCATAACGAAGCCATCATCGAATGCGCGGCACTTCGCAACCGGCCCAAACCGGTGTTGATGAGCGCAAGCCCCGCGGCAGCAAGCGGCACCAGGGCGATGAACAGGAGGCATACAATCGATTCGGGGATGGAGAATACCGGACCACTCGCTGGCATCGGCATCAGCGGAGTTCACCGGGCGAGAGCAAGTGAGCGCGAATGAACAGTCCGAGCCCAAGGACCTCAACGGCGATTCCTGCCAGTACAAACGCGCCGCGCACGGCCGCGGCTGGCAAGAGCACAATCGCAGCCAGCACAATCGCCCAACCGGCCAGCAAGAGCAGAAAGCCCAGCAGCTTCATCCAGGGCGCCTCGACGGGCAGAAGGATCGCGCTAGGGTAGCATCCGCCGGAAGAGCATCCAATCCATATTTTGCCTGCAATGGCGCGGCGCTTTCGCCGAGTCGATCACAAGCGATTATTGCGAATTCAGCGACGGCTGCACGGTGACGGTCACAGGCTGCTCCAGCTGGAAATCGAGCTTTGTTTCCGAAGGGATGCGAACTTGCTTCCCGTGCGTAGCGGCTTGATATCCCCCGCCGGCAGCCGCGCCGACTCCCGCGCCGATCGCTGCGCCTTTGCCACCGCCTGCTATGGCGCCGATCAAGGTGCCGAGCACGGCGCCGGCGCCGACCTTTTTCGCCGTGTCTTTACCGCGAGAGGCGCCACTAAGCGAGTACGTGCTGCTGACCAGCGGATACGATTGGCCCTGATACTCGAGCTTTACAAGCCCGAGCCGGAGTTCGCTGCTGCCCGTCATTCGTCCCGCGGAACTGGCGCTGACGAGACGCACGTACACATCGGCGCCTTTCGGGACAACGACGCGATCGCCGGAAACGAGCGGTTGATCGAGAGAGGCATGGAAGATTTCACCGGGCTGATTCACTGAGGAATCGACGGCATCGATCATGCGAATCGAAAGTGTGCTGCCGGAGGGAATCTGGTACTGCTGCGGGTGCGGCGTCGGAGGAGGCGCGGACGCGGGCGCAGGCGGTGGCGGCTCCGCGGGGCTGTTTGCAGACTGGTCTTGCTGCGGAGGCGCCGTGTTCACGGCCGTTTCGGTATTTTGATCGGCCGCTGAAGAGTGCCTCACGCGGTCGCGATGCGCTCGTTCTTCATGCTTCCGACGAGTGTCGGTGCTCGTCACGGGCGACGGTTCGGCAGGCGGAGGAGGGGCTTGAGATACGGCCGGAGCCGGCGTGGCCAGCGCTTCGTCGACCGCAATCTGGTCGTTGACGTGCACCACGCCCGCCGTTTGCGACGCAATCTTATAGGCTTCGAGGTGCGCGGCGTCGTTGGGGACGGAGCCGCTGAGCGTGACTTCGCCATTGACCGCAGCAACCTGCAAGTTGGCGTCTTTCAGCTGCGGATCGGAAAACATTTGCGCCTTGATGCTGGTGATAAGCGCCGCGTCATTCGCCTTATGCCCGCACCCCCCCGCCGCGAACGCAATGGCAAGCGCGACAACCGCAACGACCGTGCTGTAGCGCATCGAGAGTGTCTCCTTGTTTTCTTTACGCGCAACCCACCGCGGGATTCGGACATTGGGCGGGTACGCGAGATTCAGTGTACTACGATGCAAGGAAATGCTGTGGCGCTGTCTGGCAGATAGCTGCGCGGCAACTCCGCCAGGGGCGCGATTCGGAGCTGTGAGCCGCATCGAAATGGGACGCAACTTTTTCGCGGACACTGTGTTTTACACCCGACAGCCGGAGCAGAGCTTCGCGACCCGGCATTCAAACAGTACGCAATAAGGAGAATGGGCATGAGGAATTTCAAAGCTACGGGTGTGCTCCTTGCCTTGATGGCCGCAGGGGGGATGTGCAGCTGCGGCGGATCAGTTCCCGGGTCGAATCCGGCAGTCGCCGGCCAGTCTTCGGTGTTTACAGTGGCGACGGACGCGCCGCTGCCAAGCGTAGTATCGTGCCGGGTGGAAATCACAGGCGTGACGATATTTAACGGCGCTACGAACGTGCCGGTGCTGACAACGCCGCAAGTAGTGGACTTCGCTCAATTGAGCGGCCTTCATCAGTTGCTGGACTTGAACGCGGTGCCGACAGGAACGTATACATCCGCAACCGTGACACTGGCAAACCCGACAATCGGTTTCATCGACACGGCGCAAAACCCGCCGGCGATTGGCACGATTAACGGGACGCTGAATCAGTCGTCCGTGACCGTTAGTTTCGCCAACCCCTTCGTCCTGAACGGCTCCGACCTTGTAGGGCTGCGCATGGAACTGGATCTGCGGCAGTCACTGGCCACGAATAATGGACAGGTGACTGGAGCGATCAATCCTGTGTTCCACATGGAACTTCTGGCGTCCGACGACGCCGATGTCTCGATCGACGATTTCCATGGCGGCGTGACCGGAGTGACGGGGAACAACTCTTTCACCATGCAGGGTCCTAAAGGCCGCCAGTGGACCGTGCAGGCCAGCGCCAGCACGGAATTTGACGACCCGAACGAACCCATTAGCGCGTTCACCACGAACACCATCGTCGAAGTGTCCGGGAAGCTCGATCCGGTGAGCCATAACATCAGCGCCACCGAAGTCGAAGTAGTCTCAAATGACAAATTCTTCTTGGCGGGGCTGTTCACCAGCATCCGGCCGCCGTCAGGCGCCGCGACGCAGGCAGATTTGTACGTGCGCGCGGAATTGCCGGATGTGGCAGGCATTCAGGACGGCCAGATCGCGACTCTCGACTTGAACGGCTCCGAAAAATACATGATCGCGAACATTCAGAATCCCCTGACAACGCTCCTTTTCAATAATTCCGCTCTGGCTGCCGGGCAGTCAGTGGGAATTGGAGGAAGCCTGGCGACAAATAACGGCGTCTCGACCCTGACGGTTCGTCGCGTAGTGCTGCGCAGACAAGGACAGGGCGGCTCGTGGGTGCCGGGCAGCACGGTGATCCGGTCCGGAAACGCGGGCAGCTTTCAGCTGAACGACGATTGGACGGCGGGTGTTTTGCTGCCGAATCCGCTGACGGTAATTACCGGCAACGGAACGATCTTCATTAACTTGAGCGGACTTTCGGCGTTGAGCGGCACACAGGCGATCCCGCTGCGCGTGGTCGGTTTCATTCTGGTGGATTCAGCGACGAACCAGTCGGTGATGGTGGCGCGTGCCGTAGAGGGGATGACGAATTAACGCGCAATGACGCTGCAAGCGGCCACTGGCTCGGCGTAGCGGGGCAGTGTTTTTTTCGAGTCGATCGCTGCTACAAATGGGCGGTGACGCTGGCGGCAGAGAGTTCGCGCGATATCTCCTACTCCATGCGCACAGCCCGCAATTGGTTTCCCTGGACGTCAATTTCAATGGCCAGCGGCGGGCGGACGCCGGCTCCGTGGACGATTGCACCGCGGACCAGGCCTCCATTGGGAGCGCCACCGTCGTATTGCAGCAGGTCGTACACGGCATGCGTACACGGATCGCCGATCATCGGATGATTGGCGGTGAAATTGTATTCGGTCCGCAGCTCGTTCAAGTCCGTAACGTATTCGAGCCGGCAGGTGCCAAACGGCTCGATCATGGAAACGGCCCAATACTGCCCGTCAGGCAAATGCACCACCAACGCCGGAACGAGATGTGTCGAAACATCGCTGCGGAACAGAAAGCGCTTGGACGCCCACGGCTTTTCGATGTCTTTCGTCGCGCCGATGATCCCTGGGGCGATGGGCAAACGTTCCGGTTGAGATTCGGCATCGACGGGCGCCGCGGTAGCGGCCGCCGAATTGTCGGCTTGAGACGTCGAGTTCGATTTTGACGAGCTCGAAAACATCCAGACGCCGAAACCCACGACGACGATCAGACCAAGCAAAACCCAAACCGCCGAAGGAATGGAGCCTCGCGAGGCAGACGCAGGCGGATGCTCAGAGACCGGTGGTTCAAGCTCTGGCTCCGGCTCTCGTTTAGCCGCGGCGGCCGCGGGTACGCCCGGAATGGAGGGCTGCGCGGGCTTGAACGGGTCGAATTTTTTCTTCACTGCCATGCGGATGTCCGGTTCGCCTGCTCAGATTGAATCGGCAAGTCGCGGAAAGCAAGATAACTCAACGCGTGATGTATTAACGCTTTCGCAATGGGCAGCGCCGC
>JAGWRH010000142.1 GCA_028876695.1 Acidobacteriota bacterium
CCGGGCCTCCCGAAAGCCGTCGTGCCGTCACGCGAGCATATCGAGCATTTGCTCCGCAAACAGCACGTGTACGGCTACATGGTCTTCTTCAACATCAATATCTGCCGCAATAACACCGACGACGTTCGCCAAATCACCCAATTCGCGCGCGAATCACGCATCGCGACCGATTATCACATCAACGAAACGCCGATGCTCGAGCAGGATGAGCACTTTAAGCATCTCCACGACAATCCGACGTACATCCGCCCCGAGGATTGGCCGGAGATCGATTCGCTCGTGGACTGGCTGATTGAAAAAAACAAAGCGGGCTACGAGATGGTGAATTCCGTCCAGCGTCTTCAGGAAATGAAGGCCTTCATTCGTATGGCTGCCGGCGAGGATTTTAAGCGCCTCGGCTGGAATGGGGATGGCACCGCGGTGAATATCGCCGAGCAACTCGCTGGCACGCCCGGAATCGTTCAAGAAAGCACCGGCGAACTGCACTTCGCCGAGTGGAACTGCCGCGCGGGCCAAAAAATGTGATCATCCGCACCGACGGCACTGTCGCGCCCTGCTTCCCCATGTACCCGTCCACGTATGATTGGGGGAACATCGATGGGCATAAGTTCGAACGAAAGCAGCTGACTGGGATGAAAAGCGTCTGCCAGCGGCACTGCTTTTCCACGCTGAATCACAATCTGGCGTACTGCTACAACGATGCCCGCGTGATCAAGTTCGTGTGGAAGAACCTCGTCATCAACAGCAGAAAGGGCGGCGCCCAAAGCTTCGATCACTAAGACCGGGCGCTGCCCGGTCTTACGAGCCTTGCCCGCGTGGCGTTTCCAATCGCGCCCGGTTCCCGCCCTTCATTCGGCGTTATTTTGGCCCAAAGCTCTGCGTTGAATCCACGATAGAATCGGCCCGCGGTATTGTCGATCGGAGGCCGGGGAATGGATCGAGCTGTCGAGATGGTGATCGCTGAATACGAGCGGCGCGAACAAGTGGAAAACGAGATCAAGCGCGAGATCGGATTTGACCACGATCAAACGCGCAGGGATGAGTTCCTTCTTTCCGTGGGACGCTCATCGGCTCAGCTATTGAGCATCTTGGCGAAATCGCTGCAGCCGAAAACCATTCTGGAAGTCGGCGGGTCGTACGGGTACTCGACCATTTGGCTTGCCGAAGCGGCGCATTCGGTCGGCGGAAAATTGATTACACTTGAGATTCAGCCGCGCAAGCAGCAATACGCGCGTGAGCGGATGGCGAAAGCGGGGCTCTCAGCGGCAGTGGATTATCGGCTGGGCGACGCTCGCGAAAGCATCCGTGAACTTGCCGGCCCGTTTGATTTCGTCCTGCTCGATCTTTGGAAGGAACTGTACATCCCATGCTTCGAACTCTTTTATCCGAAGCTGAACCCCGGCGCGATCGTCGTGGCCGATAACATGATTTATCCCGAACTGACTCGCGCCGAATCTTCGCAATATCGCGCGCACGTCCGTACCAAGCCGCACATCGATTCGGTTCTGCTGCCGGTTGGCGGAGGCCTCGAAGTCAGCCGCTTTACTCGCGGCGCGCTCTAATACCCGCGAGGATGGCATCCGGAAGGCGCTTTCGAAAACCGGCGAGGCCGGCCCGCGAAAAACTTTGCTCGCATCCGCGCTCGCCATCGGCGTATTATTTCCTTTGCGTACCGGTGGCCCCCCGCGCGATCGTCTTCCCCTTGGAGGCGCACGATGCGAAAGACTCTCACCGTTGTCGGGATCATCATTGCCGTCCTGATTGTGATCGTGATCATCCTTCCGCTGTTCGTCAACGTGAATCGCTTCAAGCCGACTCTCGAAGCCGATCTCTCGCAAGCCCTCGGCCGGAAGGTCGAAATCGGCAATATCCGGCTGGCGATCCTTTCGGGCGGTGTGACCGTCGACAACGTTTCGATCGCGGATGATTCGGCCTTCAGCAGTTCGCCGTTCTTGACCGCGAAGCAGCTCACGGCTGGCGTGCACATTTTTCCGCTGATCTTTTCGAAGCAACTGGAGGTCGAATCCTTCAACATCGGCGACCCCACGGTTACGCTTCTCCGGTCTTCCGCGGGCACCTGGAATTTCTCCAGTCTCGGCGCGACCGGCGCGAAATCACCGGCAGCCGATCGTCCGCCCGCCGCGCCCCCGGCTGCGGAAAATTCGACCGGAGGGTCTTCCGTTCCCAACGCGACGATCGGGAAGCTCACGATTTTGAATGGCACTTTAATCGTAGGCACCGTTGGCCCCCGCACCAAAACCGAAACTTATACGGACGTGAACTTCCAGGCTTCCGAAATTTCGCGTAATTCGCAATTTCCGTTCAGGCTCACGGCGAAAACTCCCGGCACGGGCACCATTAGCCTGCAAGGCAACGCCGGGCCGCTCAATCCGGTCGACACATCGATGACGCCATTCACCGCAACGCTCGATGCGAAGCATATCGACCTGGCCAGCACAGGCTTCGTTGATCCGTCCTCCGGGCTGGCAGGGACGGTTAGCTTCACGGGAACTTTTTCCTCGGACGGAAACCTGATGAGCTCGCAAGGCACGGTTCGGTCCGAACGCATCCGCCTCGTGGCCGGCGGCTCGCCCTCCACCGTGCCGGTGAACCTTGACTACACAACGGCATACAGGCCCAAGCGCCAATCCGGTACGCTTTCCCAGGGAGACGTGCACATCGGTCGAGCGCTCGCGCACCTCACCGGCACGTTCGATACCTCCGGCGCCTCGACCGCCGTGCAAATGAAGCTCAATGGCCAGGCCATGCCTGCAACCGAGCTGCAAGGCGTGTTGCCTGCGGCGGGCATCGTGCTGCCATCGGGAGCTTCGCTCAGTAGCGGCACTCTAAATTTGAATCTCGCGCTTAATGGTCCGGTGAATAAATTGGTGATCACCGGCCCCGTCAATCTGTCCAACGCGAATCTCGCGGGCTACAATCTCAAATCCAAACTGGGAGCGCTCGGATCGTTTGCCGGATTGGGCGGCGACTTGGGGTCGGATACCGAAATTCAGACGCTCAGCGCCAACGTCCGCGTCGATCCCAGCGGCACCCACGCGCAAAATTTGCTGCTGTTGGTCCCCTCGATTGGCTCGATAACCGGAGACGGTTTTATCAGCGCCGCAAACCAGCTCGATTGCAAGCTGGTGGCGAAGCTCTCCGGCTCGGGCGCGGCTTCCACGGCTTTGTCGGCGCTCAATCGCGGAGGACAGTCGCAGAGCGGCATTCCGTTTAAAGTTCAAGGCACCACTTCCAAGCCGGTTTTCATTCCAGAAGTCGGCGCCATGGCGCGCAGCATGGTCCAGGGACTCGCCGGCTCGGCCGCGGGTGCGGCTGGCCAGAATAATCCCGTGGACCAAGTGCAAGGCGCGCTCAGCGGACTTTTCGGCAACAAGAAAAAGAAATAAGCCCAAGCATTCCCCTCCGCGCGCCTCCGGCACCCTCGGTGAGTCAGGCACAAACTCGCCACTTTGACGGTACAATGCCGGCCACAGGCAGGAGGCGCGCATGGGTACGCTCCCACAGGATTTGCGCTACGCCATCCGTGCACTGCTGAAGAGCCCCGCGTACGCCACGATTGCGGTGATTAGGCAGGTTCGCGTTTAGTCCGGCAGCGAATCACGCCAGGCCAGCATGACTTCTGAAGTATCGCGCGTTGCGCCCAGGCGCTCGCGCGCGGCGGCCCAGCGTTCGCGCGGGAGGCGCGACACGACGAATCGAGGCGATCCGCTTCGCCGAGGCGGCTGTTTCACTGGATTGTTACATTTAGATTGGTGTAATGGCTAAGTGGGCCCGTTTGGGCGATCACGGACTCTGTGTTGTTTCCCGTAACCACGATATTGATCGCTCCGCTTTGCGACGTTAAATTGTTCCCGTCTCCCATGTATTGCGCGGTAATCACGTGCGTGCCTGGAAACACCGAGCCCGTGGCATTCATCTGCGTTTGAGCGGTGCCATTTAACAAGCTGACGTTAGGAGCTATGACCGACGGAAAGCTGGCGTCGTTAAAATTCACGAACCCGGTAGGCGAGCCCGTCGATTTCACTGTTGCGCTTAGGCTTGTGCTCCCACCGAGCGGGATTTTCGCGCTGCCCGCGGTAAGGCTGGTAGTAGTGGCAACCGGCCCCTGCGGAGGAGGAGGTGGACTCGGATTCGAGACGACGGCCGAGCCGCCGCTTGCTCCGCCTCCGCAGCCGATTGAAAAGCTAAGAACGGCTGCAGCAGCGAACACGAACCCGGTGCGCCTCCGTCGCCGCGTTTCCGGGATCAGCAAACAGAGCAACGCGGCGATACCCGCAACCGCCGCAACCGTCCAGCAGTCGCGGCGCGCCGGTGGGCCCATGTGGCGTGATCGTAACCGGCCAATCGGAATGTCGGCGGTCAAAGTCGTCGACGGTGCGACCGTCGCGAGCGACAACGTTGCGTTGACTGCATTGCCGTTGCTGAGCGTCACCGATGACGGCGAGATGGTGCACGTTGTCCCGGGAATCGGGACTCGAAGCAATGTTCCACAACTAAGATCAACGGTCGTCGTGTAATTCGTCAGCGGCGTAATCGTGAGCGTTGCTGTTCCGGTCTGTCCGGCGGTGATGACCAGTGGTGCCGAGGGGAGCGAAAGGTTAAAGTCCGGCACCGTGACGGTGATCTGAGCCACTTGGCTCGACGCCGCGTAATTCGAATCTCCGCTGTAGTTCGCGCATATCGTTTCAGTCTGCTGCGGTGTTGTAGTGTAGCTGGCTTGCAGGATCCAGTTTCCGTTCGCGTCCTGGCCCGTCGAGTTCGTGATCGAACCACTCGTCGACGTGCACGCGAAAGTGATGGCGCCGCCGGGCTTGAGCGCGACGTTGCTGGCTGGCTCGCCCGTGCTCACCGTCGCCGTGACCGTCACACTCGTCCCTTGACCATAGATCACGCCATTAGGGTTCGGGTTGACGCTCATCGTCGTGGGATACAATACATTGATTCCGACCGCCGCCGAGGTAGACAGCGCGTAACTCGCGTCGCCGCTGTATTGTGCCGTGATGTTATGTGGACCGTGTGTAAGCGAACTTGTGTTGCCGCTCGCAAAGCCGCCCCCCTGATGGATGAAACTAGTTATCGTCCCGATAACGCTGCCTGTGGCTACTTGCGTTCCATCCGAGAAAAACGTGACCGTTCCCGTCGGCGCATGGTTCGAATAGATATTTTGAGCCAGTATATTCGCGGACAGATAGACAACGCCGCCTACCGTTGGATTAATTGCCCCGACGTTCACGGTCGTGGTTGTGCTTGCCGGCGTGATCGTTACCACTTGGCTGGCGGGACTGGGTGCTGTGTAACTGGCGTCGCCCGAGTACGATGCGGCAATCGTATGCGAGCCTCCCGCGAGATCGATCGTCTGGTCTTCCGCATAACCCAGTGAGTTCAAGCCGAAAGTTCCAAGCGACGTACCGCTGTCTGAGAGCGCTATGGCCCCCGTTGGGCACCCCAGCTCCCCGGATATATTGCTTGCGCACGCATCTCCCGCCGCGCTGGTCACGTTCACGCGCAGCAGCGACGGAGCGCCAAAAACCGCGCTCGTGGCGTTGGAATTGGTAATAGCTCCGGTGTTCGGATCGAACAGCTCGTATAGGATTTGCACTTTGCTCGCTTCGGGTCCGACGGTCACCGATACCGGTGCCGAACTGCTCGACGCGAACGTGCCGTCTCCCGGATATTGCGCAACCACGTTATAAGTTCCGCCGGGCAGCGCATTCGTGCTTCCGGATGCGGTGCCATTGTTCAGCACGAAACTCCCCACGCCATCCGTTCCGGTGGACCCATTCGGCGCCTCATTCGCAACTAGCGAAACATTGCCTGTGGGCGGGCCGCCAGTTCCGCTCACGCCAATTGTGGCGCTTACGGCTTGCCCATGTGTCAGAGTACTCAGAGTGGTGCCGGCAGGCGGCGTCAGCGACAGCGTCGTGGAGGAGGGGGTCAGCTTGATCGCCGCCCACTTGTTCACCAAATTCGCTGCATTCACAGACCCCAGTCCGCTGGCCTGATCGTACCCACCCGTTGTTGCGAACCCGGATAGCACGCCGTATGCATCGCCGGCGGTTTTTGTCGTGCAATTTGGGCTGCCGGTGGCGCACGGCATCGCATTCGTGAAGCCGCTCGGAATGTCGTAAAAGGCGCACGTGCTGGCGGGAGTCGGTGCCGAAGTGCAGCTGTTTCCCGGCTGGTTCGCCATGTTATACAGCACGTAGTTGGGGTTGCCCCAGCGCGTCCCGGTTTTCTGCACGATCATCGCCATGATGCCGGCGAAGTTCGGCGATGCCGCGGACGTTCCGCCCACTCCCAGGAAGTTCGAAACGCTGCAGGCTCCGGTGCTCCCAGGGTAATCTCGTTCGCACAGCACGTAAAAGTGGCCGAAGAACCCGTCGCTCGCGAACAAGCTAACGTCCGGCACATCGCGCTTCAGATCGCTTGGAACGCCGTTTCCGATTTGCCACGGTGGTTTCGCATACGACGCGCTCGCTCCTCCGCTCCCGCCTGTCGTTGCCACGCTCCGGATTAACTGCGGGTTGTTGCAATTCGCCTCGGGATCGGTGCTGAAGCCGATCCGGGGAGCGCCGAAAACAGAATTCGTGCACGTGTCATTCCAGGGTACTTCCGGGATGTACGTATTCGCGTTTACGGATTGTTGGGTGGCCGAGTTGTTCGAGCCGGCCCAGTAACTGGTCGGATTGAACAGGTCGTTGAAGTCC
>JAGWRH010000143.1 GCA_028876695.1 Acidobacteriota bacterium
GCGCAAGGTGGCACGGCGGCCGAGCCGTCCTATTCGCAATCCGCGCCTGTAGTGTCGGTGCCTGAGCTTGAAGCGCCGCAGACCGGTAATGCATTCACGGGCAGCGTTCCCGAGCAATTGGTGCCGGGGGTGCTTAAGATTTCTTTGCAGGACGCCATCCAGCGCGGGCTCCAGCACAATCTGGGGCTCCTCCTCGCCGACCAGAATCGCCAAATGGCCCGCGGTCAGCGCTGGCAGGAATTGAGTCGGCTGCTGCCGAATCTGAACGCGTCGAGCTATATGGATAGTTCGAAGGTGGATCTCGCCGAGTTCGGGTTCACCGGATTTCCGGGCGTACCGCCAGTCGTCGGCCCGTTCGCATACTTCGATGCGCGTGCATACCTGACCCAGTCAGTCTTCAATTGGGAATCATGGAATGGCGCGCGCGCCGCTGCCGAAAACGTCAAGTCGACGCAATACACCTACCAAAACGCTCGCGATCTGGTCGTGCTCGCCGTGGGTTTCGCATACGTGCAAGCCATTGCCGATCAAGCTACCGTGCAAACTACCACAGCGCAGCTGAACACCGCGCAGGCGCTTTACCAGCAGGCCTCCGATCAAGTGCAGGCGGGGACGGCTCCGTCCATCGACGCATTGCGTGCCAAGGTTGAATTGCAGACTCAGCAGCAAGCTTTAATTCAGGCGAACAATGATCTCGCCATTCAAAAACTCAATTTGGCTCGCGCCATCGGCCTTGCGCCCGGGCAGCAATTCGACCTCACGGAGAATGTGCCGTATAAGCCGCTCGCCGGGTTATCGGTTGATGAAGCATTAAAACAGGCGGATGCCTCACGGCCCGATTACCAGGCCGCGCTCGCCTCCGTGCGAGCCGCGCAGAACTCTCGCCGCGCCGCGGAAGCGGAGTACCTGCCCTCGCTCTCGTTTAACGCGGATTACGGCCTTGCCGGAACATACCCCAACGTTTCGACGCACGGAATTTTTGACGTGCGCGGCACGCTCACCATTCCGATTTTTCGGGGCGGCCGCGTTCGTGGCGACGTCCTGCAAGCCTCCGCGCGCCTGCAGCAAGCCCGCGAACAGCTCGATGATCTCCGCGCGCAAATCGATGCCCAGGTGCGCACGGCGCTGCTGAACCTGGAATCCGCCGAGCAGCGGGTCAACGTGGCGCAAAGCAACGTCGACTTGGCTGAACAGGCTTTGACGCAGTCGCGCGACCGCTTCGCGGCGGGTGTAACGAATACCGTCGAAGTCGTGCAGGCGGAGCAGCAGGTCGCCAGCGCGCATCAGCAGTACATTTCCAGTTTGTATCTGGACAACTACGCCCGAATCTCACTGGCCCGCGCGCTTGGCGTCGCCGAAACCGGAATCAAGCAGTACTTCGAGGAAAAATAGAACCATGGCACAGCAGACCGAAGTGGAAAACCCGCAGGAGACTTCCACCGGAACGCCCTCGCACGGAGAAACGCATTCCGCGGCCCCGCCACCCAGGTCCCACGCTTCCCGGTTTTTTCGCGACCGGCCCGCGGCGCGCTGGCTCCTCGTCGCCATGCTCATCGCGCTGGGCATCGGCGCTTATTTCACCTGGCGATATTTTTCCAGTTACGAATCGACCGACGACGCCGAAGTGGACGGCTACCTCTATCCTGTCAGCGCGCGAATTTCCGGCTACGTTTCGCAGGTGCATGTGACCGATAACCAGCTCGTCCGACCGGGTGAAGTGGTCGTTGAGATCGACCCGCGCGATTACCAGGTCGCGGTCGATCAGGCGCAAGCCGCCCTCTCCGATGCCGAAGCGGGCGCGCGCGCCGCGGGCATATCGGTCCCGATTACCACCGTCAGCACCAGCAGCGAAGTGACCACGGCGGAAGCGGAAATCGCCAATGTTCAGGCCGGCATCTCCGCTGCGCAGCAACAATACGATGCCGCGCGCGCGCAGTTGGTGCAGGCTGAAGCGAACAACACGAGAGCGCAGAGCGATCTCGCCCGCTATAAGCAACTCGTCGCCAAGAAGGAAATCTCCGAGCAACTGTACGATCAGGCCGTAGCCAACGCCGCTTCCACCGCGGCCGCCGTGCAAGCCGCTCAGGCGGCGGTAGCGGCCGCCAATCAGGGAGTGCAGCAGGCCCGCGCGCGCTTGGCACAAGCTGAGGCCGATTTACGGTCCGCGCAGACCGGCCCGCAGCAGGTCCGCTCGATACGCGAGCGCGCCGCCGCGGCGCTCGCCACCGTTGCTGAAAAACGCGCCGCCCTCGAACGCGCCGAACTGAATCTCCAGTACACCAAAATCGTCGCGCCGGTCGCCGGCGAGGTGATCAAAAACGTCGTGGTCGGCATGAACGTTCAACCCGGCCAGCAACTCCTCACTGTAGCGCCCGTCGAAGGACTATGGGTCACCGCGAACTTCAAGGAAACACAGCTAAAGGATATGCGGCCCGGGCAACCGGCGGAAATCACCGTAGATTCCAATGGCCGCACCTATCGCGGTCACGTCAACAGCATCTCCGGATCGACCGGAGCAAAACTGAGTCTGCTGCCGCCCGAGAACGCGACGGGAAACTACGTGAAAGTGGTGCAGCGCATCCCCGTTAAAATCACGATCGACCCCGGCCAGAACGGAGACCGAATCCTTCGCATTGGAATGTCCGTCGAGCCGAAGGTTTTTCTCAGATAGCGTCTTCCCAAATAGACCAAATAAACTGCGTCCTGCGTTGACGCCCTCGCGTTCTGTAAGTCCTGGATCTGACGCGCGCTAGGCTCTCGCTTCCGCGGGCGAATTGCGTCGCCCCGCCAACCTTGCGCCGGCATATCTATGCTACATTCGTCAATTGGGAGCGGTCAGGCATGCGCATTCGCGTGATCACCGTGGAACGCGAGTACGGCAGCGGCGGCGCCATCATCGCACGCCGGCTCGCCGAGCGGCTCGGCTGGAAATTATGGGACGAGGAACTCACCGCCGAAATTGCTCGCGTCGCTCAGGTCGATCGCCGGGTGGCGGCCAGTTGCGACGAGCGCGTCGACTCGCTCCTTTATCGGCTCTTTAAGGTGTACGCCCGCGGCAGCTACGAACGCGCCCTCCCGATTGGCGAAGCCCGCCCATTTGATACGGATCGCATGTTTTCGACGCTCGAACGCGTCATTCAGGATGTCTCCTCGCACGGACCCTGCGTGATCGTCGGCCGCGGTTCCACGTACTTTCTGCGCGACAGATCTGACGCCTTCCACGTTTTTGTCTACGCCTCCGTGGAAGAAAAACTGCACCGCCTGAAGGGTATCGGACAGTCCGAAAAAGAGGCTCGTCAGCTGATCGAAGAAATCGATCGCGACCGTGCCGCCTTCATCCGTCATTATTTCGGCAGCGAATGGCCGCATCGTCCGTTCTACAACTTGATGATCAATTCGAAGCTCGGCGATGAATACGTGATCGAAACCCTCCTGCAGCAAGTTGCCGCCGTGGAGAAGCATGCGCCGCGCGAGGCTGCCAGCGTCTGATCCTGCCCGCGGCTACATCACTTGCGGCCGCATGTGACTTCCCGTAGTCTGGTGGTTTCGAGATGGTGCCCTGGTCTGGCCAGGTAGGAGCAGGAATGAGCTGTCCGATTTGCGGAAAGCGTCCGCCGAAGCGGTTCTGTCCTGCGCGGGGCGAAAAAATCTGCGCGATTTGCTGCGGCCAGGAACGCGAGGTCACCATCGATTGCGCGCCGGATTGCTCCTACCTGATCGCCGCGCACCGATATGAGGCCGAGCATCGCAAGCTGGTTTCATCCGGGGATGTCGCCTATCGCGACGTTTTCGTCGCCGTCGATTTCGTATATGAACACTGGCCTGTCGTCGGTGGAATCGCCGCGACCGTCCTGAACCTCCAGCGAGAACACCGTGATATGCGGGATTCAGACGCGATCGCCGCGGTTGAGGCCCTCGCCGAAACCTATCGCACGCTCGGTACCGGCATCTACTATGAACGCCCGCCGGAACTCCCCGTCGCGCTCTCTCTCTACAGCGCCATTGGTCATTTCTTACAGGAGTTCCGTAAATCGGAATCCGCGCGTGCGGGCTTTGTCACGCTGAAGGACTCGGACATGTTCCACATCCTGATATTTCTGCTCCGGCTCGCCAAGCAGGAAACAACCAGCCGGCCACGATCTCAAGCCTTCCTGGATTTCCTCCGTCAGCGCTTTCCACTGCCGGCGCAGCCCGAAAGGGAAGCGCCTCGCATTATTGTTCCTTAGCGTCGCGCGGTCGGATCTGTGCGTTGCCATTGTATCGAAGTGATCTGCGTCGTTGCGGCTTTTCCATGCCTTATGGGACGTGCGCCTGCGGCTAAAAGCGCCGCACAAGACAAAAGCGCGATCAGCACCGTCAGTCGCGACACAGTCCTTAGTTTCACTCCGCGTGGTTGCTTCGCCTCAGCACTCGCGCCGTCGTACCGGAACGCCGCGGTGTGCCGCGGCTTCCGCCGTGGTTTCCGAATCCCTGCCCGTCTTACCTTTGCCATGATACTTCTCCCTTGTCCAAGGCAAGCTTCAATTGCGGCGATTGCCATGATCGGGCTTCTCCGCCGGCGGGCCGGGAGCCGAGCCCGTACTTCCGCCTCAAATTCGCAAGCCTTTGACCGATCTGTTTTCGATAATCTTCCGGTGCATACCCATAGCC
>JAGWRH010000144.1 GCA_028876695.1 Acidobacteriota bacterium
GCGCCCTCCTCGCAGATTAGCGATTGCGGGCATCTGGAACAAGCCCGACAGGTTAAGTTCAGCGAGTCCCCTGTCATCCGAGGCCCGCGAGTTCGTGAGTATACACCCGGGTCGCCACCGCCAGTTATTATCGCGCCGCAACGCTCGGGATTAGCGGCGGGCGGGTGGCGTATGCTTTTGGGCGGTTTTGATTTTTCGGGTTCTATAAAAGGGGATGTCAAGAAAAAACACTTCCCCCTCCGCATTCGAGGGTGAGGAGTTTCTGACATCCAGCCCCGGATTGCAGCTACGACGGCTGTTGGTGGACGCTGTTGGGCGCACCGGGTCCTGGGATTTCTGAATCATCGAATCCGCGTTCGTCCTGGCCGAACCGAAGCGCCTCTGCAAGCCGCACGGTGGCACGATGCCAACCATGGTTCTATCGGAGACTCGAGGCCTATCGCTTTGTTGGGTTGTCCGAGGGGGCATATGGTGGCCCATGAGACTGTGCGCCTAACCCGGCCAAGGATACTCGCCCTCGAACCCGTGCGCTCCGCAACCGCCAGGTCTTCGCGGAAGATGATTCCGCCGAACGGCCTCGGTGCGGCGCGTTCACGCTGCTTGTGGCTTCACGTACTCGGCGTCGAACGGTTCTCCTTTCTTCCAAACACGAAGTGTGATCGCGGCGATCTTGCGCGCCAGCGTCAGGCGCGCCATGGCCGGCTGCATTCCTTTGATCAGCAGGTTTTCGTAGAACGAATGAAACGGACCGGGCATCGCGCCGGCCGCGGTCGCCGCGCTCTTGAACAGATTTTTCAGATCGTGATTGTGATTGAGATTCAGCCCGCGGATGAATACCGGCTTTTTGGCGCGCACCAGTTGGCCCTGCTCAAAACGGTAATCCGCGCTCGTGCGCGTCTCCAGCGCCAGGCCGCAGTAGGACCAGAACTGCCGCTTGGTGCGAAACCGGTGCGGCGTCTGGACTCGCCCGATCAACACCGCCGCGCGGATCGGCCCGAGAAACGGAACCGTCCGCAGTAATTTCACTGCGTCATGCTTGTGGCTTTCGGCGATCAACTCGCACCGGGCCTGGCGCCGCAGCAAGAGCAACGCGTCCATCTCTTCGTAGAGCAGTTCGGCGCGGCGATGCATCCCTGCCTCGTTCAACTGCGCGAGCCACTCGCCGCGATGCCGCCGGCCAAACGGCTTCTCGCCCGCGCTCGGAATCGCCTGGCTGCGATACAGCGCCTTAATCCGGCCCTTCACGCGCGTCGTGTCTTCGGTCAGCGCCGCGTAGCTGCGGCACAACTGCTTCAGCGCCGCTGCGCTGGTCTCGCCGTGATAGACCGGGCGAAGCAATCCGGCGCGCAGCAGTTCGGCCAGCTTGCGCGCATCAATCGTGTCGCTCTTGTTGCCGGCCTTGAGCAGCGCGTTCTGCCGCGGATCGCAGACCACCACGCGCGCCACGTGCCGCACCAGCAAATCATGCAGCCACGCCGAGTGCGTTCCTTCCTCGAAGGTGACGTGAACCGTCCCGTCCAGCCCGCGAACAAAATCCAGAATCGCCGCCGCGTGCGTGGCCAGAATGGATTGCATGATTAGCTTTCCGTCGCCGTCCAGCACCGCGGCCGAAATCGTGTCCCGGTGGACATCCAGACCAAGATATTTCAAACTCTGCATAGGGGTGCTCCTTTCCGTAGGTCTTTGGTTACTGCGTAGAGCACAGCAA
>JAGWRH010000009.1 GCA_028876695.1 Acidobacteriota bacterium
CAATATCCGTATTCGGTGATGACCGAACAGGCGCTGCAGTCGCTCGGAACGGCCGCGATCGCGGCCAATCAGCCGGCGGACGGCGTCGCCGCCCTCGAGGCTTACGCCGGAACGCGGAATTCGTCGCAACTGCTTCTCCTGCGCGGCGAACTGCGCGAGAAAGCAGGCAAGCCGCTCGACGCCGCGGCCGATTATAAAGCCGTGTACACGCGCTTCCCGCTGAGCGATCAGGCGCGCGATGCGGGGGGAAAGCTGGCCACCTTGAGCGCTACGCTCGGCGCGCAGCTGCAGCCCCTTCCGACTGACACACGGCTGGCCCGCGCGTCCAAACTTTTCGAGGCGCGGCAGTGGAGCGACGCGCGCAACGAATACAACATGCTCACGCCCCTGCTCACAGCGCAGGAACTCGAGCGCGCGCAAGTCCGCGCCCTGGAATGCGACGTGGAGATGGGTGGCGACCCCGCCTCTCTTGCCGCGCGAAAGGTCGCCGACCCCGATATTGAAGCTGAACGAGATTACACACTGGCCGATTACTACCGCGGCGCGCAGAACGAAGCTCAAATGATCGCTGCCGTGGAAGCGGCGGCATCGAATGCGCCAACGAGTTCGTGGACCGAGCGCGCTCTGTTTCTCGCCGGGAACTTCTACTGGGTGAATCTCCAGCGCGACAAGGCATCCTCGTATTACGCGCGCGTTGCCGAACAATTCCCCTCGTACCCGGAAGCCGATTCGGCGCTGTGGCGCGTGGCCTGGACCTCGGTGTTGAAGCGCGATCCGGACGCGGCATCGAAACTCGAAGCGCATCTGAAGCGCTTTCCGAATTCACAATACACGCCCGACACGCTGTACTGGCTCGGCCGCCTGGCCGAGGAATCGAAGGAGCCGTCGCGCGCCAGAGCGTTCTACGGCAAGCTCGAAACGCGCTTTTCGCAGACCTATTTCGCGAATCTGGCCGCGAAGCGGATGCGCATCCTGGGCCGCGGGCCCAAATTGCACGATGCGGACGGTGTGCTCGCTCTGATCCCGCCAGTCCCCGCGTCCATGTCGATGGACGATCCGCCCTCGTCCGATGCGGATATCCGCCGCGCCCGCGCCGCCGCGCTGCGTACGATCGCTTTCGATACCTCGGCTGTGATGGAATTGCGCGCGGCGTATGCCACCTCGCATCAGCCGAAGCTTTTGCTGGAAGCGGCTCAGGAAGCGGTGCGCGCTGGGCACGTCGGCGTAGCCATCGTGCTCGCGCGGGAGTTGTATCCGCAGCTCGAGTCGCGCCCGCTCGCCGATGTGCCGCGCGCCATTTGGCTTGCTGCGTATGCGCTGCCGTATCGAAGCTCAATCGCGCATTGGTCCGCGAGCAAACGCCTCGATCCGATGCTGGTGGCGGGGCTGATCCATCAGGAATCGGCCTTCGATCCGCAAGCTGTATCCGACGCCAACGCCTACGGTCTGATGCAGCTGATTCCGTCCACCGCTCATAGGCTCGCGCGTCAGCAGGGACTCCGCTTTTCCCAGCTCCAATTGACCGAACCCGATTACAATGTGCGGCTGGGTACCGCTTACCTCGCTAACTTGCGCAACCAATTTGGAAGTCTCGAAGAAGTTCTGGCCGCGTACAATGCGGGCGAGGATCGCGTGACGCAATGGACCGCTGGACAAAATTATCGCGAGCCGGCCGAATTTGTGGACTCAATCCCGTTTTCGGAGACGCGAGACTACGTCGAAATCGTGGCGCGCAACGCGGCCATCTACCGGCGCCTGTATCTCGCCAGAAGCGAATCCCGTGAAGCCAGCAAACAGCACAGCGATTAGGCCGGACCTCTCGGACAAAGCGGCCCGGTTCACCGAGTCCGTCATTCGCGAAATGACGCGCCTGGCGATTGCGCACAGCGCCGTGAATCTCTCGCAAGGATTTCCCGATTTTCCGGCCCCCGAGGAAATCAAGCGCGCGGCGCAGGAAGCCATCGCGCGCGACGTGAACCAATACGCCATCACCTGGGGCGCGAAAGCGTTTCGCAACGCCATCGCCGAAAAATTCGGGCGGACGCAGGGCGTGCGCGTCGATCCGGAGCGCGAGATCACCGTGTGCTGCGGCTCGACCGAGGCGATGATCTCGTCGATGCTGGCCATCATCAATCCGGGCGATGAAGTGGTCGTTTTCGAACCGTTTTACGAGAACTACGGGCCGGACGCGATTCTTTCCGGAGCGGCGCCGCGTTTCGTGAAGCTCCAGCCGCCCGATTGGACGTTCGATCCCGAAGAGTTGGCCGCGGCGTTCGGACCGCGCACGAAGGCGATTATCCTGAACACGCCGAATAATCCCACCGGCAAAGTTTTCGAGCGCGCGGAACTCGAAAGCATCCGCGATCTCTGCGTCCGATGGAACGCCTTCGCCATCACCGACGAGATTTACGAGCATATGCTCTACGATGGCGCCCGGCACATTTCTCCGGCGGCGATCGAGGGATTAGCCGATCGCACGATCACCATCAACGCGCTTTCGAAAACGTACTGCGTAACCGGCTGGCGCGTCGGCTGGGCCATCGCGCCCCCCGATGCGACCGCGGCGATTCGCAAGGTGCACGATTTCATGACCGTGGGCGCGGCGGCGCCGCTGCAGGAGGCGGGAGTCGTGGCCATGGGCTTTCCCGCGGATTATTACGAAAAGCTCGCCCGCGACTATCTGATCCGCCGCGATCGTTTGCTGGGCATATTGACCGAAGCGGGATTTCGCTGCTTCAAGCCCCGCGGGGCCTACTACATCATGACCGATATTTCCGCGTTCGGCTTTCCCGATGACGTGGCGTTCGCGAAATATCTGGTGAAGGAAATCGGCGTCGCCGCCGTGCCGGGCTCGAGTTTCTACCGCCACGCGGCCGACGGCAAAAATCATCTGCGCTTCACATTCTGCAAAAAGGAAGCTACGCTGCAAGCCGCCGCCGAGCGATTGGCGAAACTGAAGGCGCGGGTCTAGCTCTTCTTCCGCGGACCGCTTCCCGCTCCATGGACTATCACCCTAAATCCACCGTTTGCTTGTATTCCGGAATCGTGACCGGCCAGTGGAACTTCTGCGCGACCGCATCGCGCAGCCCGTTGAGTCCAGTGGGTTCGCCGTGGACCAGGAATAGCTGGCGCGGCGGCGCCTGAAATCCGGAAAGCCAGCGCAGCAGTTCGCTTCGGCCGGCGTGCGCGGAAAGCTGGCTGATTTCGACGATCTGCGCGCGCACCGGAACTTCTTCGCCGTGAATCTTCAGGTATTTTGCGCCATCGAGCAGCGCCCGCCCGCCGGTTCCTTCGCCCTGGTATCCGACGATGAGGACGGAGCTGCGCGAATCGGGTAGCCGCCGCGCCAGATGGTGCAGGATGCGTCCGCCGGTGATCATGCCGCTGGCCGAGATGATGATGCAGGGCGAAACGACGTCGTTAATTTTTTTCGAGTCTTCCACCGTTCGCGTCATGTGAACTTCATGGACGTTCAGCGGATCGTGATGGCCCTGTTTTTCCGCGGCCGTAAAATCCAGATCGTGGTCTTCCTGGTGCTTTTCGTAAAGGCTGGTGACGCTGATGGCCATCGGGCTATCGACATAGGTCGGCAGGCGCGGAATGCGGCCCTGCTCCTCGAGTTGGCGCAGGTAATAGAGCAAAGTCTGCGTGCGCCCGACGGCGAACGCGGGAATCACCACCGCGCCTCCGCGTTTGGCGGTGCGGTTGATCACGTCGGCAAGTTCGTCCGCCACGTTGCCGGCGGGGTGATCGCGGTCTCCGTAGGTCGATTCGCAGAGGACGTAATCCGCGCGCGCCGGCGATTCCGGATCTTTCAAAATCGGCTGATCGTAGCGCCCGATGTCGCCCGAAAAGACGACCAGAGTTTGTTTGCCATTCTCGGTGATGGCCAATTCAATCCAGGAGGAGCCGAGGATGTGCCCGGCATCGTGAGGGCGAGCCGAAAATTCCGGGCTGATTTTGAAATCGCCGGCGCGCGGAATGGGGCGGAATTGCCGCAGAGCGTTCTGCGATTCCTCGAGGGTATAGAGCGGCAGCGGCGGTTTGTGCCGGCTATAACCCTTTTGGGCGGCGTAGTGCGCGTCTTCTTCCTGCAGGTGAGCGGAATCGGGCAGTAGGAGCTGGCAAAGGTCCGCCGTGGCGGGATTGGAAAAGATAGGGCCGCGGAAGCCGTCGCGAACCAACCTCGGCAGGTAGCCGGTGTGGTCGATATGCGCGTGCGTCAGCAGCACCCAGTCGATCGTCGCCGGATCGATGGTCAGGCGCTCCCAGTTTCGCTGCCGAAGCTCGCGCGTGCCCTCGAATAGCCCGCAATCCACCAAAAGGCGCTTTCCCGCGGCTTCGACGAGATATTTCGATCCGGTAACGGTGCCTGCGGCTCCGAGAAAAGTTATCTTGGCCATAAGCGGCGTATTGTACGGCAGCGGCATCAATCGGGCGCCAGGATTTTGAAAGTTTGCGTGCGTAAGCTGCATCGCGTTTTCGCGAGCCATGCTGCGTACACGTGGATTGCGGAGGGGTTTCGGCACGGATAACGGGATTATAGTGGCCAGTAAGCCAAGGCGGGCGGCCGCGAAGTAGAATTGGCGCAGGAGCGAAGCATGGCACTGCAACTGAGCTCGAGAGCTTTTCGTGACGGACAGCCGATACCGAAAAAATACACATGCGATGGGCAGGACGTCTCGCCGGATTTGGCGTGGAGCGGCGCGCCGGAGGAGACGAAAAGCCTGGCGCTGATTGTCGATGACCCGGATGCGCCCGCGGGCGTTTGGGTCCATTGGGTGTTGTACGACTTGCCGGCCGAAACCCGCGAGTTGCCGGAGGGAACTCCGAAAGACCGCGAGCTGCGCAACGGGGCGCGCCAGGGCAAGAACGACTTCGGGAAGATCGGTTACAACGGGCCGTGTCCGCCGAGCGGGCCGGCGCACCGTTATTTCTTCAAGCTCTACGCACTTCGGGAGAAAACTGGACTCGGCGGGGGCGCCAGCAAAGCGGATCTGGAACGCGCCATGAAGGGAAAAATCGCGGGACAGGCCACGCTCACTGGAAAATTCGGCCGGTAGCGAGCGCGTTTTCTGCGCGCTGCAGAGCGGCCCTACATGAGTGAGTAAATAATCTGGACTTGGGTATGAACGGCCAACGGTTCGCCTGGAAATAGAAACGCCCTGTACTTCCAAGCTCGAACAGCGCGCAACGCGGATTCCCGCAGTCCCTCGGGGCCACTTACGACGTGAAGATTCTTGGTGTTGCCGTCCTTATCCACGGTGACATCAATCAAGACTGTTCCCTCGATGTGCGAAAGCTTCGCCATCGGCGGATAGACCGGAAGAAGCTGCAGTATGAGCAGGTTCGGCGCTTCGATCTGCGGCAAAGAGATGGGCTCGACAATGGGAATTGCGGCAGCCGGCACAGTCAAGTCGGGGATGCGGCTCACCGCGAGGGGCTCGATCAAGTCCACGTGCAGGCTGAATCCGATTTTTCCCCGATCGATGCTGCGAATCGTGCGAGCGATATATTGTCCTTCAAACAAAACGATATCGCTGTACTCCGTTTGGCTTTGACCGTTCGACGAAACAGTTATGCGCAGCATCGGCTGGGTAGGTTCAAAACAATACGCGCCCGCGATGGGCATAACGCCGGGTGATTGCAGCGTCAGGCATTCGAGATTCGCAGTGCCCAGCGAGACGGATTTCTTTCCGAGATGGAGGCCGAGCCCGCCGATGCCTCCGGGGATCGGGCTGATCAGGGAATCATGAATGAGGAACTCGGACTTATTGGGCCAATCATGATCTCCGACGCGATAAAGGCCGCGATCAGTGCTGAGCTCGGTTTCGCTGAACTGGGGGCTGGAGAAGGTTCGCTTGAAGCGCGTAGGCGAGAGCCAGAATTCTTCGAAGGTCCCTTGGGGTTCTGGTTGGCCGGTATGGTCATACAGCTGGTACGTTGCTCTGATGTGCCACGGATCTAAG
>JAGWRH010000145.1 GCA_028876695.1 Acidobacteriota bacterium
AGGAGCTCGATCGGCTCCGCATTTCTGCTTTGCTCCACGACGTCGGAAAAATTGGGGTGGACGACCGCGTTCTGAAAAAGCCCGGAAAATTAACCGAGGAAAAATTCGGCCTGATGAAGCAGCACACCGTGAAAGGCGCCAACATCATGCGCCCTGTCGCGCAGCTTCGCGACGTCCTGCCTGGCATCGAACTGCATCACGAGCGCATGGACGGCGGCGGGTACCCCTACGGGCTCGCCGGCGACCAGATTCCCATGATGGCGCGCATCATCGCCGTCGCCGACACCTTCGACGCGATCACCACCAATCGCCCGTATCAATCAGCCATGGACGTCGACTACGCCCTCGAGCGCATTCGCTCCCTCGCGGTCACCAAATTTGACGCCAACGTGGTCGCCGCGCTCGAATCCGCGATCCATTCCGGCCGTCTGCGCCTCACCGCCACGCTCGTCGAAGTCTGAGCCGTTCAGTCCGCCTTCCCCGCCTGCGCGTTCGGCCCCGTCAGCGAATAATACAGCTCCTCGATAAACGTATCGGCTTTCACGAAGCCCTTTGCCTTGTCCGCCCACGGCGCGAGGATGTTTTCCTGCTTCATCTGTTCCAGCGTTTTGTGTGCGGCGAGGGCCTTTCGCGCCACGGCCATCGTATCGTTCAGCATTTTCGTGTACGCCCGCACGTCGTCCACCGACGCCAAATCGCCATGTCCGGGAATCACCTTCGCATCCGCGGGCAGCATTTCCGAAACCTTCTCGCACGCGGCAATCATCCCTTGAATGCTGCCGCCGGCGCGAATGTCGCTGAACGGCAATCCGTAGCGCACGAAAATATCGCCCATGTGCGCCACATTGCTTTTCGTGAAGTACACCACCGAATCGCCGTCGGTATGAGCCGCGGGGAAATGCACAATCCGAACGTCCTCGCCGTTAAAGTGGATCGACATCTCGTTCTCGTAGGTAATCACGGGCAATGCCGCGGCCGGTTGCGGCGGCGACTCCATTTTCACGGTGCCTCCGGTGCCGCCGGCGCTTCCTTCCGCCAGCCGCTTTCGCAGGTTCGCCTGCGCGATAATTACCGCCCCGCGCGATCCAAAAAACGCGTTCCCGTTCGTATGGTCGCCGTGATAATGCGTGTTGACCACGTAGCGGACTTTCTTCCCCGGCGCCACTGAGTCAAGTGCCGCAAGGATCTTGTCGCCCAACGGCGCGTATTCCGTATCCACCAGCAAAATCCCGTCGTCGCCCACCGACGCGGCAATGTTTCCGCCCGCTCCCTGCAGCAGGTACACGTTTCCGGCGACCTTCGTGATTTTGACCTGGACCTTCGAAAAGTCCTGAGGCTGCTGCGCCAGCACAATGCCGGGCAGCAGGAACACCAATGCCAGCAAAAGTTTTCGCATCGTTTCCTCGCTCGATGAAGCGCCGGGATTCTAACATCGATCCCCTTCCGAGATCGCTTTCTCGCATCGCTGGCGGCGCGCGAACTCCATCCCTCTGCTAGAATGTTGATTCAACCGGAGTCCGCGGCGCCTGCATGATTTCGCTTTTTGGCAAACCCGAACCCACGCTGCTCGAGCGGCTGAAGAGCTCCGTCGCCAAAACGCGCACGGAATTTGCCGCGCGCGTCGAGCAGATTCTCACCGGCGACCGCCCCGTCGATCCGGAACTGCTGAAGCAGCTCGAATCCGCCCTGCTCAGCGCCGATATCGGCGTCCGCACCACCAGGGAAGTGCTCGCCGCCCTCCGCCAGCAGGTGAACGAACACAAGCTCACCGAAGCGGCCGCGCTCAAACAAGCGTTGAAACAGGAACTGGTGAATATCGTCTCCGCCCCTGCGTCCGGCAATGGCCATCGGCCGGATGCATCCGCGCCTGCGCCTCGCGTGCTCTTCGTCGTGGGCGTGAATGGCACCGGCAAAACCACTACCATCGGCAAGCTCGCCAGCCGGCTGAAAAGCGAAGGTGCGACCGTCTTGCTTTGCGCCGCGGACACCTTCCGCGCCGCCGCCATCGAACAACTCGAAGCCTGGGGGCGTCGCGCGGGCGTCGATGTCGTGAAACAAAAGTCCGGCGCCGATCCCTCCGCTGTGGTATTCGACGCGCTCTCCGCCGCGCGTTCCCGCTCCACCGATATCGTCGTCGTCGATACCGCCGGCCGCCTGCACACCAAATCGAATCTGATGGCCGAGCTCGATAAAATGAAGCGCACCGCCTCGAAAGTAATTCCCGGCGCGCCGCACGACGTCCTGCTGGTCCTCGATGCCACCACCGGGCAGAATGGCCTCAATCAGGCGCGCGAGTTCTGGAGCCACGCCGGCGTCACGGGCATCGTGCTCACCAAACTCGACGGCACCGCAAAAGGCGGCATTGTCATCGCCATCGCGCGCGAGCTGAATCTGCCCATCCGTTTTGTCGGCACCGGTGAGCAGATCGGCGACCTCGTCCCCTTCGACGCCCAAACCTATGTCAACTCGCTCTTCGAATAGCGAGCCCGGCGCGGAGATCGACGCGTGCTGGATGGCCCGCGCACTGGCGCTGGCCTCGCGCGGCGCCGCTCTTGCGCATCCGAATCCCACCGTCGGCGCCGTGCTCGTGAAAAATGGTCGCGTGATCGGCGAAGGTTTCCATCGGTACGACCGCCGCGACCACGCCGAAATCGTTGCGCTGAAAAAGGCGGGCGCCCGCGCGCGCGGCGCCACTCTTTACGTCACGCTCGAGCCTTGCTGTACCACCGGCCGCACCGGTCCCTGCACGAACGCTGTCATCGCGGCGGGCGTGAAGCGGGTTGTCGCCGCGATGCGCGATCCGAATCCCGCCGTCGCTGGGCGAGGCCTCGCGGAACTTCGCCGCGCCGGAATCGAAACTCGCGAGGGCGCCGGCGAAGCTGAAGCCAGCCGCCTCAACGAAGGTTTCGCCAAATGGATTCGCACCGGCCTCCCGTTCGTCACGCTGAAGACCGCGCTCACTCTCGATGGCCGGATCGCCTCGCGGGCGGGAACCGCTACGTGGATCACCGGCTCAAAATCGCGCCGTGCAGTGCAGGATCTCCGTCATCGATCGGACGCGCTGCTCACCGGCATCGGCACCGTGTTGGTTGATAATCCGCGCATGACCGACCGTACCGGCTTGCCGCGCCGCCGCGGGCTCTTGCGCGCCATCGTCGATTCGCGATTGCGCATCCCGCTAGAATCCGAACTCGTGAAATCGGCGCAGCGCGACGTGATCGTGTACACCACCGCGCCGCACGATTCGCCGAAAGCGCGGGCCCTTGAACGCGCCGGAATCGACGTCGTCCGCGTGCCTGCCCGCCGTGGAGTACCTGCCCGCCATGGCGGGCCTGCGCGCCACCGCCGCGTCGATCTGCAAGCGGTTCTTCGCGATCTCGGAAATCGACAAATCCTCAATGTCATTCTCGAGGCGGGCGCGGAGCTCAATGGCGCGGCGCTTCAGTCCGGGATTGTGGACAAGATCATTCTCTTCTATGCTCCGAAGATCATCGGGTCTGGCGGCGTTCCCCTGGCGAATCTCTCGTCGGATTGGTTCGCTAAGGCGCCCGCGCTGCACAACGTGCGCGTCTGCGCTTGCGGCCCCGATTTCGTCGCGGAAGGCTATTTCACCGATGTTTACGGGGATCATCGAGCACGTCGGAAAAGTTGAAGCGCTCGGCCGCGCC
>JAGWRH010000146.1 GCA_028876695.1 Acidobacteriota bacterium
CGCTGGAGGAAATCTCGCGGCTTCGGCCGGCGGTGGACAAGTTTTTCGACGGCGTTCTGGTGATGGTTGAAGATCGCGATGTGCGGAAGAATCGCATAGCGCTGCTGGCTTCGCTTTTAAAGGAATTCTCAACCATCGCGGATTTTTCCGAACTGGCCGCGGAAGAAGCGAAGTAATCTATCAGGCTCTACCTCAATTATCGGCGGGCCGACAACTCCCGCAAGAATTTTCAAAAGCTCCATCTGAGGGAAACATGAAATACGTATATTTTTTTGGCGCGGGAAAAGCGGACGGTACGGGCGACATGCGCGACCTGCTCGGCGGGAAGGGCGCCGGCCTGGCGGAGATGACGCGCATCGGACTGCCGGTTCCTGCGGGTTTCACGATCACCACCGAAGCCTGCGACTACTTCTTTAAGCAGGGACGAAAGCATCCGGCGGAGTTGCGGGCGCAGGTGCACAGGGAACTCGAGCGCCTGGAAAAGCTCACCGGAAAGAAGCTCGGAAATGCCAGCGATCCGCTGCTCGTGAGCGTGCGTTCAGGATCGGCTCGGTCGATGCCCGGCATGATGGAGACGATCCTGAATCTGGGACTTAACAATAAATCGGTGCAGGGTCTTGCGCGCGCCACGAGCAACGAGCGCTTCGCCTACGACGCATACCGCCGATTCGTGCAGATGTACTCGACCGTCGTCATCGGCCTGCCGAAAGAAGACCTGGAAGAGCGGTTGCGGGAAATGAAGAAGCATCTTCAAGTGAAGGACGATACGCAGGTCACGGCCGAAGGCTGGCAGCAATTAGTCCGGGAATATAAGTCCTATTTTCGGGAGAAGACCGGGAAGGACTTTCCGGAAGATCCGACCGATCAGCTCTGGGGCGCGATTGGCGCCGTCTTCGAATCGTGGATGGGCGAGAAGGCGGTTACCTACCGGCGCGTTGAGAAGATTACAGGCCTGCTGGGCACGGCGGTCAACGTGGTGCAGATGGTGTTTGGCAATACCGGCGAAAATTCCGGGACGGGCGTCTGCTTCACGCGCGATCCCTCCACGGGCGAGAGGACGTTCTTTGGCGATTTTCTGCTCAACGCCCAGGGCGAGGACGTGGTCGCCGGCATCCGGACGCCGATGCATCTGAACGAACTCAAGTCCAAAATGCCAAAGGTGTACCAGCAACTGGAGCGCGTTCGGGAAAAGCTGGAGAAACACTATCGCGACATGCAGGATATGGAGTTTACGGTCGAGAACGGAAAACTCTACATGCTGCAGACGCGCACCGGAAAGCGTTCGCCCGCCGCTGCATTTCGCATGGCGGTGGACATGGCCAAAGAAAAGCTGATCAGAGTTGAAGAAGCACTTGAACGAATCAAGCCGGAAGATATCGAACGCCTCTTCTACCCGGTTCTCGATTCCAAAATTCCGCGCGGGGAGCTTTCGAGCCGGAAGCTCACGACCGGAATCAATGCCGTTCCCGGCGCCGCGGCGGGCCGCGCCGTTTTTACGGCTGAAGAAGCAGAGGCATGGGCGACGCGCGGTGAAAAAGTGATCCTGGTGCGGCGCGAAACGAGTCCCGAAGACGTGGGCGGAATGTATGTGGCGCAGGGAATTCTGACCGCGACGGGAGGGAAGACGAGCCACGCCGCAGTGGTGGCGCGCGGTTGGGGCAAATGCTGCATTGTGGGGGCGGAAGAGCTGCAAATTGACGTGAGCGCCAAGAAGATGAGCGTCGATGGCCGCGTAGTGGGAGAGGGCGACTGGATCACGCTCGATGGCGGCGACGGCACGGTTTACACCGGCGCGATCGAATTGGTGCGTCCCGAGCCGCCGAAATCGTTCGAAACGCTCATGAAATGGTCCGATAACGTGCGGAAGCTGGGGGTGCGCACGAATGCCGATACGCCTCGCGACGCGCGCATAGCCCGCGAGATGGGCGCTGAAGGTATCGGCCTATGCCGCACCGAGCACATGTTCTTTAAAGATTTCGAACAGCCGGAGCGAAGCATCGAGCGGCAGGAAGCCATTCAGGAAATGATCCTGGCGGAAACGCCGGAGGCTCGCCGGAAGGCACTCGATAAGCTGCTGCCGTTTCAGCGCCGAGATTTTACGGGAATTTTCGAAGCGATGGACGGCTACCCCGTCACGATCCGCTTGATCGATCCGCCGCTGCACGAATTTCTGCCGCATGACGCGGCGAAGCAGGCCGAGCTCGCGAAAAAGATCGGCATCTCGGCGGAAACGGTGGAGCGCCGCGTGGCGCAATTGCATGAAGCGAATCCGATGCTCGGCCACCGCGGGTCCCGGCTGTCGATCACCTACCCTGAAATTTTGGAGATGCAAGTTCGAGCGATAATTGAAGCGGCAATTGAATGCAAGAAACGCGGCATTAAAGTATTACCTGAGATCATGCATCCACTGGTGCTCGATCGCAAGGAACTGAAGATTCTCGAGACGGCGACGCGCCGGGTGGCCGATGCGATCATTGCGGCAAGCAAAGTGAAACTTGAATATTTGGTCGGCACGATGATCGAGCTTCCGCGCGCGGCGTTGCTCGCCGATCAAATCGCCGAGGTCGCCGAATTCTTCTCCTTCGGCACCAATGACCTCACGCAGACCACGATGGGGCTTTCGCGCGACGACGCGGGGCGCTTCCTGCCGGAATACGTGGACGAGCATAAAGCCGGGATCTTCAAAGCCGATCCGTTCCAGACGCTGGACATTGATGGCGTCGGGTTGTTGATGAAATGGGCCATCGAGCGCGGGCGCCGCACTCGACCGAAGCTGAAGATCGGGATTTGCGGCGAGCACGGCGGCGACGCCGATAGCGTCAAATTTTGCCATCAGGTTGGGATGAATTACGTCAGCGCGTCGCCTTTCCGAGTTCCGATCTCGCGGCTCGCGGCGGCTCAAGCCGTGATTGAAGAATCAAAACGCAAGAAGGGCGCTGGGAGGAAAAGCAAAGCGGTCTGATCGGGCCACGCGGCGGGCAGCGCTGCGCATTCTGCCGTTCGACAGGTCAGGTCGGGATGCGCAGGAAAAAGTAAGCCCCGAGAAATGCGAAGATCGCGTCGGGCGCCCAAGCCGCGAGAGTCGGCGGCAACTGGCCGATGGTGCCCATGGCCTCGAACAGCGCGGACGTAGCCCAATACGCCACCGCAACGGCAATGGCCAAGGCGATGCCTCCCAGCGCGCCGCGCGTGCCCACCAGAAATCCGAAGGGCGCGCCGAGGAAAATGATCACGGCGGCGATCACCGGGAACGCGAATTTTTTCTGCCATTCCACGGACAGTCGCGCGGTATCGAAGCCGGCCTGCTTCAGGCTGGCGATGTAGCGTCCCAACTGCCGCCAGTTCATTTGATAATACTGGCGCACTTCGCGCCGGAAATACGAAGGCGGCTCGCCGACCTCGGCAAGGGAAGTGACCTTGAAGGTCTGGAAATTCGAGACGCGACCGGTTTCATCGAAATCGCGCACCCACCCGCCGGTGAGCGCCCAAGTGTTTTCGGTCGGCTCCCACGTGGCGCGAGAAGCGTACACGCGGCGCCTGATCTGAAACGTGTTGCGGTCCAACTCGAAGACGCTGAGCCCGCCGAATAGCTGCTGGTCAGGATCGAAAAACTCGTAGTTGTAGAGCTTATTGTTCTGCCCGGCGATCCACTGTTGCGCGGGCTGAAAATAGGTCTGCGCCGGCCGGCCTTTGATCTCGTTGCGCAGCGCGTCCTGGCGTTGATTGGCGTAGGGGAGAAACGTGTCGTCCAAAAGGAACATGCCGCCCGCAACCAGACAACCCGCCAGAGTGAGCGGCAGAACCAGCCGGTAAAGGCTGATTCCCCCGGCCTTGAACGCGATGACCTCGTTATTCTTCGCAAGGATTCCCAGAGTGACGAGCGTCGCCACGAGCGCGGCGAGCGGCGCTAGCTGGTAAACCATCAGCGGAACGAGGTAGCGGAAATAGCTGATCACGGTGCCGATGGAAATGTGGTTCCGCGATATATCCGCGAGCAAGTCGAACAGCGTGAACGCGTCGAAGATCACCACGAAGCCGGCCAGCAGCACCACGAAATAGTAGAAAAACTGCTGCAGGAGGTAGACGTCGATCATCATCGGGAAACCGATCGCTCGTCCGGCACCGACGATCTTGCGAATCCCCACGGACCTCCGCGCGAACGACACCGGACCGTTGGAGGTCGCGACGCCGTTCGATGGGCGCGCGGCCGGTTGACGCTTCTTCCGCGCTGCTTGCAGCCACGCCAGCACACGGCTGGGCTTTCGAACGCTCTCGATCCTGTTGAAGAGAAGGAGCCCGAACAGCGCCATGGCGAAGTTGGCGCCCCACACGCCGATCCAAGGGCTGATCTGTCCCTGCGCCGCGAGATGCGCACCGTAGACGAACAAAAAATAATAACCGCCGATCAGCACCAGCGTCAGAACCAGCCCAGCAGCGCGGCCTCCGCGGCGGGGACGTACCCCGATGGGCACTCCGATCAGCGCGAACACCAGGCAGGCGACGGGGAAGGCGGCGCGCCGCTGCAATTCCACTCGCGCCTCAGTTTGATTCCCACCGCGACTGGCCAACAATGCGCCGGCGTGCTGTTCGGAAACGGGAAGAGATACCAATTTTCGGGGCAGAGCGACCTGCGAAAGATCAATCGCAAGATCGCTATCGCCGAAAGTGGTCACATTGTATCGGTCCGGCCGGCGCGGATCGTATTCCTGAGTGCTGCCCCTGCCCAGTTGAATTTCCAGTTGGTTAGGCTCCAACCCGCGCATGATTGAGGCGCTTTCGGCGGTGGTGATCGAGGTGCCTCGCTCGTCGGAGGAAGCCAAAAACACGCCACGCCATCGCGTGGCTGCCGCTTCCACATCTTGTACGTATAATACGGTGTGCGGCAGCCGCTCATCGAACACGCGTGGTTGGACGGCGAACGGCGCTTGAGAAACGAGTATTCTTTCTTCGATGCGGCGGACAGTTCGCAGCGCCGCGGGGCTGAGCCAAAACGTAATGGCCATGTTCGCCGCGCAGGCAATCAGCGCCACGGAACCGATCGGAAGCAGCAGCCTTCGCAGGCTGATACCGCAGGCGTGCAGCGCGACGATTTCGCTATCGGCCGAAAGGCGTCCGAGCCCGATCAGCACGCCGACCAGAACGGCCATTGGCAGCGTGACGGCGAGCACGGGCGGAATGGCGCACAGGAACAGGAGCAACACGTTCCCAGTGCTCCCCGAATGACCGACCAAAAGCTCCATGAAGCGCACCAGCTGCGGAATGAAGAAGACGAACGTGAAAACCACCAAGCCAAGCGCGGCGTGGGAAATTACTTCGCGGCTGATGTATCGGTCGATCAAGCGCATGGGAGCGCGCCGTCATTCTAGCATCGCGGCGTCGTGTGGGAAGTTCAAAGGCAGGGCGAACGGCAGGCGCGTGTTGCTAGAAGGCACCAGCGATGAATCGATACAGCCGTGCCGCGCCGGGTGGCCGCGGCAGTCTAAGGAGGAAGACCCAACCGAGTGAGCCGAGTCAACGTCGCGATTCTCTGGCACATGCACCAGCCGCAATACCGCGATCCCTCCACAGGCCGCTACCTGCTGCCCTGGACGCGCCTGCACGCCCTGAAGGATTACTGGGGCATGGTGAAGATCCTCGAAGACTTTCCCCGGATCCATCTCACGTTCAACATGGTCCCTTCGCTCGTCGAGCAGATCGAGGAGTATGCCGGCGGCCGCTTCAGCGAACCGTGGTTCGACACGATTTTTTGCCGGGCGGATGGGCTTTCCGAGGAACAAAAATTCTCGCTGCTCGCCACCGGCTTTCACGTGAACGAAAACTACCTTCAGCGCTGGCCGCGTTACGGCGATTTAGCCGCGCAGGCACGCTCCGCCGGCGCGGAGGCATGCGCAGCGCGCTGGCCGGCGGCCGACTGGCGCGATTTGCAGTTGCTCTCGCAACTGGCCTGGATGGACGAAGAATACCTGGCGAAGGATCCGGCCATCCGCCAGTTGTCCGCCAAGGGTAAGGGCTTCAGCGAGGACGACAAAATCGTTTTGATGGAAAAGCAGCACGAACTGCTAGCCGGCGTTTTGCCGGAATATCGACGGGCCTGCGAGCGCGGCCAAATCGAAATTTCCACGACGCCGTATTACCATCCCATTCTGCCGCTGCTTTGCGATTCCAATATCGCGCGGGTGGCGAATCCGCATTCGCCGTTGCCTCATCCGGCGTTTCGTTATCCCGAGGACGCCCGCGCGCAGCTTGGCCGCGCCCGCCAGGCTCACAGACGCGTTTTCGGCAGCGAACCCGCCGGGCTGTGGCCCTCGGAAGGCTCGGTTTCAGATCAGGTGCTCGAGCTCGCGAGCGAAATGGGCTTTCAATGGTTCGCCACGGATGAAGGCGTGCTCGGCCGCACGCGTAATGAGGGATTTTGGCGGGACGCCGGTGGCTTTCCCGAGAACGCGCAGGATTTGTACTCGCCATGGCGCTACACGCGCGGCGGCGGAAGCCTGACCGGCTTCTTCCGCGACCATTATTTGTCTGACCTGATCGGTTTCGTTTACAGCCGAATGGGCGCCGAACCCGCGGCCGCCGATTTGCACGGCCGCATCCGCGCCATCGCCGATCGCACGCCTGCCGGCCGCCCCGCGACGGTCAGCCTGATTCTCGACGGCGAAAACGCGTGGGAGTATTACCCGCAAAATGGCCGCGAATTTCTGCGCGGCCTCTACGGCCGCTTGCAAGCCGATCCGGACATGAGCGTCGTGACGATGAGCGAAGCCGCGCAGGCCATTGCCGACCCTCCGCGCCTTGATGGAGTTTTCCCGGCTTCGTGGATCAACGCCAACTTCGACGTGTGGATCGGCCACGCGGAAGATGTGCGCGCTTGGGATTTGCTGCGCGACGCGCGCGACACGTACGCGCGCGTAACGGAATCGGGCGCGCGTTCCGGTAGAATCGCCGCCGACTCTCCGCAGGCGCGGCGCGCCTATGAATCGATTCTTGCCGCTGAAGGAAGCGACTGGTGCTGGTGGTACGGCCCCGAGCACGCTTCGGCCAACGACGCCGATTTCGACCGCATTTATCGCAATCACCTGACCGAAGTCTACAATGCGCTCCGCGAGCAGCCGCCGGATGCGCTGGCCCATCCCATCAAGCGCGCCGTGGTGCGCGGGCAGCAGGAGCCGGCCTCCGCGTATCTTGATGTTCTGGTGGATGGCCGCGAGAGCAATTATTTCGAATGGCTGGGCGCCGGTGTCTATTCCACGGAGCGCCGCGGCGCTTCCATGCACGGCGGGCAGAACATCCTCGGCGATTTGCGCTACGGCTTTGGCCCGACAAATCTTTTCATCCGCCTCGATCCGCTGGCCGATTCCATGCGCGACATCGCGGAATTTCAGGTGCGGCTCACGATGTGGGACTCGCGCGAAACGCGAATTACGCTCAGCGTCCATGAAGGAAATTTGTGCGACTGCATCGTCGAGCAGGCCGGCCTTTGTTTGCTGCGCCCGGAAGGGCTTGTCACGGCCGGATGCGGCAAGATTGTGGAAATTGCGCTGGCACGCTCGCTATTTGACGTGCGCGGCCGGCAGGATCTTCTGCTCAGCGTCGCTCTCTGGATTGGCGGGTTGCCGATCGATATTCTTCCGATCGAGGGAATGCTTCATATTCCGCTCGGGGAAGACAATTTCGCCTGGCCAGCGAAATAATGCCGCAGCGCGCAGGCGCGTTGTCGTCCACTTCGCAGCGACATGGAAATGGATCAACGAAAACTCGAATCGCGGCTGCGCTCGGAAGGCTTTTCCCACACGTACGTCTGGCAAGACGAGCCGCACGCCTTCTATCCCGATCACACCCACGCCGGCCTAACAGCCCACATCATCCTCGATGGCGAAATGACGCTCACCATGGGCGGCGCTTCGCGGACGTATCGCGCGGGTGAACGCCGCGACGTTCCCGGGGGAGCTGTGCATTCCGCGCGCATGGGACCGCAAGGCTGCCGCTACCTGATTGGCGAGAAGTAGAAATACTTCCGGGCGTTGCTAGACCTGCGGCGCGAGCGCGCGATCGAGCAGTTCGATCACGTGCAGCACTTCATGCGCGGCGTGATGAATCGCGGCTCCGGCGCGAAGCTGCAGTATGCAGCCGGGATTCGCGGTTACGATCGCCTGAGCTTTCGTTTGGCGAACGCAATCCATTTTTATTGCCAACAGCTCGATCGAAGCTTTTGTTTGCGTAACGTTGTAAACACCCGCCGAACCGCAGCATTGATCCGCAATCGGCATTTCCACCAACTCAACTCCGGGGATTGCGCGGAGCAGCGCACGCGGCGCTTCGCGAATTTGTTGTCCATGCGCCAGATGGCATGAGTCCTGATAGGTTACGCATAAGGGAAGCACTCGCATCGGCGCGGTGAGTCCTAGCTCCACGAGAAACTCGGTCACGTCGCGAACTTTTCCGGCGAAATTCTCGGCTCGCTTTCGATCCGCATCGCCAGCGTCGAAAAGATGGGCGTATTCTTTTAGGGTCGAGCCGCAGCCCGCTGC
>JAGWRH010000147.1 GCA_028876695.1 Acidobacteriota bacterium
AACTGCGAATTCCCGGACCCGCGGCGTTCTTCTTTCATCTGCCGTTCGCCAAATTCATTTCCGCGCCCGCGCGATTCGATGTGATCGTGGCGTTGTGCCTCGCAATTCTTGGCTCGCTCGGCGCGAAATATCTGCTCAGATCTCCGCCCAATCCGCGCCGCAAGTATTGGCTGATGCCTTTGATTTTTCTTCTGGTGGTCGCGGACTATTTGACCGTTCCTTTTCCGCGTGCCTCGACGGTTGATCCTGGCAAAGCGTATCGGGTGGGCCGCCCAAATCCGAACGCGATCGCATGCACGCTTCCGCGGGACCTCCAGCACGGAACCGTTCTCACGTTTCCGTCGCTAATCGCCCCGTATTGCTTGAAAAGCATGTGGATGCAGGTCGCTGACGCCGGCAGGTTCGCGATCGTGGACGGATACCTGTCTTACACGCCGCCGGACGTCTGGAAGCCGTTCTGGAATATTCGAATTTTGCGCTCGCTGATGACGATAGAAGGTATTTATCACGAGCGCATTGATACCGCGGCCGATGCAGCTTCGGCCCCCGGCGCGATTCGCGAACTAAACCTAAGCGCTGCGGTAGTTTTCGATTCGCCGCAGGGCGATGCGGGAGTCGCCTATCTGCGGAAGGTATTCGGAGCAATGCCCGAGCGCGAAGGGAGCTGCACTGTTTACCGGTTGCGTCCCGAACAAAATCCCGCAACAGCCGTCACGGTGAAATAGCGTCAAACCGCTTATGTTTGACGACTTCAATTGGATAAATTCGCTTATGCACACGCCAATTTTGCGCGCAAATTGACGCTTAAAACGCCATTGAGAGCCGCAAAACGCGCAGAAATGGACCGATTCCGCCGGCCCAATCGGGGCGGTTCGGCGACGGTCACATTTTCATCGCGAAATCGATGATCGATCGGATCGCCACGCCCGTCGGTCCCTTGGCCAGCCACGCGCGCCCCTCATCCACCCAACAAGTAGCGGCGATATCCAGATGGATCCACGGAGTATCGTCGGTAAACTCCTTCAAGAACCACGCCGCGGTAATCGCGCCGCCGCCTTTTCCGCTCCCCGTGTTGCGAATGTCCGCGATGTTGCTCTTGATCATTTCTTCGTACTCGTCATCGATGGGCATGGGCCACATCTTCTCGCCTACCGCTTTCGCGCTGGCGAGAAACTGGTCCAAATATTCGCGCGGCGTGCCAAACGCGCCGACGTTGACATTCGAGAGGGCCACTTCGATCGCGCCGGTCAGCGTAGCCGCGTCGATCAGGTGCGTACAACCCAGTTTGCGCGCGTAGAAAATTCCATCCGCCAGGATCAGGCGGCCCTCCGCGTCGGTATTGATCACCTCGATGGTCTTGCCGGACATGGCCACTTGCACGTCGCCCGGCTTCTGCGCGCGCCCGCCGGGCATATTTTCCGTCGCAGGAATCACTGCCATCACGGGAATCGATGGCTTTAGAGCCGCAAGCGCGCGCATCGCGCCCAGCATTGTGGCGCCGCCGCCCATGTCGTACTTCATCTTCTCCATGTTGTTGGCCGGCTTGATCGAAATTCCGCCGGTATCGAACGTTACCGCTTTTCCGACCAGCCCCAACACAGGTCCGCCGGGGCGCGGATTTTTCGGAGTGTAGCGCAGCACGATCATGCGCGGAGGCTCGATGCTTCCTTGCGCAACGCCGATTAACGCGCCCATTTTCAGTTCGGCGATTTTGCGCTCGTCCAGGATTTCGACGCTCAGCCCGGCATCCCTGGCCATCGCTTCCGCGCGCGCGGCGAGCATGCGAGGGGTAAGCCGGTTCGCTGGCTCGTTGATCAGGTCTCGGGCGAAATTTTGAGACTCGGCTATAATCCGCCCCTGCTCCGCGGCCGATATCAGATCGCCGCCGCGCCCGGCATCGAATCCCGCCAGCGAAACCGACTCGATCTCCTGGTTTTTCTTTTCGCTTCGATATTTATCCGATTCGAAATCGCCGAGAACGATCCCTTCCACTACCGCCTGCGCCGCATCCGGACCGCCCTCGCCTTCGCGGGCCAGGAAGATCGTCTTTTTCACGCCTCGCGGCTTCAAATACCGCAGCGCCGCGCCCGCTATTTTCCGCAGATCGGCCGCGGAAAACTTCGCCGGCTCGCCAGCGCCAACCAGCAGCAGCCGCTGTGCCGATAATCCCTGCGGAAAGTGGACGAGCACGAATTCCAGCGGCTTGCCGGTCAGTTCACCGCTTGCGGCCAGCGACTCGAGCCGGCCGTTCATCTCCCGGTTGATATCGGCCAGCGCTCCGTCAAATTTATTTTCGGTATCGAACACATACGTAATCAGCGCGTCCGCGCGCAGTTCCGAATATGGCTCGGTTGCGAATCCGATTTGCATTCGTGGTCCTTTCGAGATTAGCGCCGCCGCGAGCGATACATCGCTTCGTCGGCTTCCTTTTTTGCTTCTTTGCGCCGCTCGGCTTCGCGCCGGTCGTGGAATTTGCGTCCGCGCGCGATGGCCAGCTCGCACTTCGCGATGCCGTCCCGGAAATAGATTTTAAGCGGAACGATGGTCATGCCCTTCTGCTGAGTCTGCACGACGAGCCGCTCGATTTCCCGCCGGTTGAGCAGCAACTTGCGTTTTCGCAGCGGATCGTGATTGCGAAATCCTCCCGGCTGATATTCCGGAATGTGGCAGTTTACCAGCCAGGGTTCGCCGCTGCGAAGGTCGGCGTAGGCTTCACGAAGCGACCCCTTGCCTTCCCGCAGACTTTTCACTTCCGTGCCCACCAGCACGAGGCCCGCTTCCACCTTGTCCAGTAGGTCGTAATTGTAGGAAGCGGCGCGATTTTGCGCCACGACCTGCACTCCCTCGCGCCGGTTTTTTTGGACGGCTGTTTTCACGATGGGCCTATGATATCCGCCGCGCGCAACGACCCGCAAGTTTACGCCCGCGCGGTGACGTTCGCATGCGGCCTGTTTTTCTCATGCGCAAAAACTTACGCTTGCAGTTGCATTTGCGGGGTAATCGAGGATCATCGGCAACGGATGCGATTCCTTGCTGCATCCTATACCGGATGCTAGACTTCGTAATATTCAGCACAGCCCGCGGAGGTCCTGTTTGCGCCGTCTAGCGTATCTGCCCATCCTGGCCATGCTCGCAGTTTTCCTCACCGGATGTCCCAAGGGAAATCGAGACTTCGCCGCCGGCAAGAAGGCCGAACAGTTGCAAGACTACGATACGGCGCTCGTGGATTACGACCGCGCGCTGCGCAGCGATCCCGCGAATCCCGAATACAAGTTGCGCGAACTGCAGATGCGTTTCGAGGACGGCCAGTATCACCTCGAGCAGGGCCGCGGCGCCGTGAACAAAGGGCAACTGGAAATGGCGCTCGCGGAGTTTCAGCGCGCCGCCACGATCGATCCCTCGAACTCCGCGGCTCAGGACGAAGTGAACAAAACGCTCCAGTTGATCGCCGCCCGGTCGGGCGCGGCGGCCCCGAAGCCCGAGGCTCCGGCGACGCCGTCGGTGGAATCCGAGTTACTGGCCGCCCCTCCGGAGCTGAAGCCGCTCTCGCGCGCACCCATCAATTTCCGCGCCACCGAGGATGCACGCACGGTGTTTGAGACGATCGGCAAACTCGCCGGGCTGAGCGTGCTCTTCGATCCGGATTTCGCCTCGCGCAGGATTTCCGTCGAATTGCCCGGCGTCACGCTCGAGCAAGCGCTCGACGCGGTTTCGCTCGAGTCCAAGGCCTTTTGGAAGCCGCTGAGCAGCACGGTGATCTTCGTCGCGCCCGACAATCCGCAAAAGCGCCGCGACCTGGAAGACGAGGAAGTCCGGACATTTTATCTTTCCAATTCGCTCACGCCCCAGGACTTGACGGAAGTCGTCACCGGTTTGCGGCAGTTGCTCGACCTGCGCCGCGTGACGCAGGTGAACGCCGATAACGCCATCGTCGTTCGCGATACGCCCGATAAGCTGATCCTGGCCTCGAAGATTATCCATGACATCGATCAGGCGCGCCCCGAGGTGCTGATCCATTTTCAGGTGCTTTCGGCCAGCCTGGATCGGCTGCGCGATCTGGGCGTGCTTCCGGGCCAGAGCGCCACGATTGCGTTTACGCCGCTCACTGCCAACCAGCCGAACGGCGGCGGCACCGGTACTTCGGGCACTTCAACCGCGGGGCAGATTACTCTGGGCAATCTGAAGAATATTTCGCTCAACGACTACAGCGCC
>JAGWRH010000148.1 GCA_028876695.1 Acidobacteriota bacterium
CAATGCTTCGAATTCGCCGTCGCAGACGTTTGGATTTCCCAACACCGATCTGACCGACAACGGTATTGGAAAGATCACCTACAGCATCAACGAGCGCAACACTCTCAACGGCATGCTCTTCCACAGCGAGTATCTCGGCGCCGGCGAAGATCACCCATACGTGAACCCGATCTTTAATGTGCAGATTCCGATGTCCGTTTGGGTGACCACCGAGAGCTGGACCTGGACGCCAAACTCCGCGTTCGTGAATCAGCTCACCTTCGGCATGAATCGCCTGACGCAGACTCGCCACGCCGATACCGTGCCGGCCACGCATTACGGCATCAACACGGGCGTTACAACCGTGGGCGGATTACCGACGATCAACATCGCGGGCCTCAGCTCTCTGGGAACGAGCATCATCAGCCCCATCGGCGACGGCCCCGATCCCGTGTACGACGGGCTGGACTCGGTCACCTATATTCGCGGCAATCACACGTTCAAGGCCGGCTTTGAGATGTCGCGTATAGCTGTCGACTCCTGCTGCCAGTTTTTTAACCGCGGCTTTATTGTTTTCAGTGGCGGAGGCGCGTTTGCCGGGTCCACCGCCTTGGAAGACTTCCTTTCCGGAAACACCTCTTTCGCTTTGATCGGCGTGGGCAACGGCGTTCGCCATTTGCGGTCGTGGTACTACGCGGCGTTTTTACAGGACGACTGGCGCGTCACTCCGCGTTTGACCCTGAACCTGGGGTTGCGCTACTCGTATTTCTCGCCTCCCGGCGAGACCAGTAATTTGCTCGGAGGGTTTAGCCCGGCGGCAGGATTGCTACAAGTCGGGCGCAATGGGTTTAATTCGATGTTCAAGCCCAATCGCACCGATTTCTCGCCGCGGTTTGGACTCGCATGGGATCCCACCGGTCGCGGAACCACGGCGATCCGCACCGGCGCGGCGTTGATCTGGGATTACCCGAACTTGGAGGCCCTGGGCGGCGTGAGTTCCATCCCAACGGGATTTAACCTGGATGGCGTCCCCGGCCCCGGCACCATCAAGAATGGCACCGTGTTCGCCGTCCCGTCGCCCGCCGATTGGAACAGCGTGGTATTCGGCTCGACTCTAAGCGGCACGCCGTCCTGCGCTTCTTTTGCCCCATGCAACATCACGTTTGTCGATCCCAATCTCAAATATCCGTACATCGTCAATTGGAATTTCGGCATCCAGCACCGCTTCACCAGTTCGCTGGGATTGGACGTTACGTATGTGGGCAACTATGGGGCGAATCTGTGGTCCACGATCGACCTCAACGCGCCAGTGAATCCCCTGAGCAATCCGAACTTGCCATTCGCCACGAAGTTCGATTACCTGAACCATATCAATGAAGATGTCGGCGCCCCTACCTCGCATTACCACGCGTTGCAGGTGCAACTCCAGCAGAACACTTCGCACGGACTATCGTTCCTGGCAGGGTACACCTATTCACACGGTATAGACGATGCGGCTCCGCCGGCCGACGGGTATCGTTTCGCTCTGATGAAAGGCAATTCGGATTTCGACGTCCGGCATCGTTTCACCCTGACCACAACCTATAATGTTCCAGACAGGAAATCGCCTCTTCAATTGCTGGATGGCTGGCAGATCAATTCCATTGTGACCCTTCAGACCGGTCTGCCCTGGGGAGTTGTCAGCGGGAGTGCCGTAAACATTCCCACCGGCGTGAATGGCGACGTCAGCGAAACTGACCAGATGGTCGATCCCTGGGATTTCTTCGGAAAGCCCTCCGATTTCACCTCCTCGTATATCCCACTACCGTACTGTAGTGGCACATTTGAGAATGTGAGCGGCGTAACGTGCACCGAGTATCCGTTCAACGCGCCGCCGGTGGCTCTGACGCCGGCGCAAAGCGAGCCCTTCCGGGCGGAATGCAACGCGGTGGCGCCCGCGGGGTCGAAGGTGCCGCTTGCCTCAGGCGGCACGCTCGATGCGCTGGGCTGCTACGTGAAGGGCAAGTCCGTGATGGTGCCGCCGCCCCTGGGCACAATCGGTACGATGGGCCGCAATATGTTTCGCGATTCGGGATTCCGCAATTGGGACCTGTCGATTTTCAAGAACTGGCGATTTGGAGAACGTTTCACTGGCCAGTTCCGCGCTGAATTTTTCAACGTGCTCAATCACCCGGAGTTTGCCAACCCGTTCGGCGTCAATAGCGGCAACGGCGGCACGTTCGAGGACCCCGCTAACTTTGGATTCTTCGGTTCCGGCGGGGCCACTCCGGACGTAGCGGCAGGCAACCCCATCGTCGGATCGGGAGGTCCGCGGGCGATCCAGTTGGGCTTCGAACTGAAGTTCTAAGTGAGCGCGGCGGGGCGGCGGCTACGCCGCCCTTCACCGCATCCGCCGTTCGGAGGTAGTGCGGAACGTCGCGCTGCATTCGCTCCCGGATTTTTTCGGTTGGGCCAACGCCCGGATCGCGGGATTGCCCTGCCGGGCTTGGCTCATTTCTGGTACGATGAGCAACCAATGAGCCTCGAAACTCCCGATAGCCGCCGCATGAATCGTCCGCTCGACGAGACCGATCCCGACGTCGCTCAAGCCATCGCCGACGAAACGCGCCGCCAGTCTTCCGGCCTGGAGCTGATCCCGTCTGAAAATTTCGTCTCCGAAGCGGTGCTCGAAGCAATGGGCTCGGTCTTCACCAACAAGTACGCCGAAGGCTACCCGGGCAAGCGCTATTACGGCGGATGCGAATTCGCCGATCGCGTCGAGCAGCTGGCCATCGACCGCGCCAAAGCGCTCTTCGGCGCCGAGCACGCCAACGTGCAGCCCCATTCCGGCACGCAGGCCAATATCGCCGTGTACATGAGCGTGCTGCAACCCGGTGACACCGTCCTGGGCATGAATCTCGCGCACGGCGGCCATCTGACGCACGGCCATCCGCTGAATTTTTCCGGCATCACCTACAAATTCGTTCCCTACGGAGTCAGCAAGGAATCCGAAACCATCGACTACGACGAGCTGCAGCGCCTGGCGCAAGAGCACAAGCCGAAGATGATCGTCGCCGGCGCCAGCGCCTATTCGCGCACCTTCGATTTTCCGCGCATGGCGCGCATCGCCGAATCGGTGGGAGCGATCTTCTTTGTCGATATGGCGCACATCGCGGGACTCGTCGCCGCGGGCGTGCATCCCAGCCCCGTCCCGTACGCCGACTTCGTTTCCACCACGACGCACAAAACTCTGCGTGGTCCGCGCGGCGGATTGATCTTGTGCCGCGAGAAACACGCCAAGAATCTCGACCGCTCCGCGTTTCCCGGTATTCAGGGCGGCCCGCTCGTGCACATCATCGCCGCCAAAGCCGTTTGCCTGAAGGAAGCTGCGGAGCCCGGCTTCCGCGAATATCAGCAGCAAGTGGTCTCCAACGCCAAAGCGCTCGCCGCGGCCATGGCTTCGCACGGCTTCCGCATCGTCAGCGGCGGCACGGACAATCATCTGTTTCTCGTGGATATTTACTCGCGCGGGCTGACCGGAAGCGTGGCGCAGCCGGCCCTCGATCGCGCCGCGATCACCGTGAACAAAAATTCCATCCCCCTCGATCCGCTTCCGCCTCTCAAGGCCAGCGGCATCCGCATGGGCACTCCGGCGGTCACCACGCGCGGGATGCGCGAGGCGGAGATGCAGAAAATTGCCGGTTGGATCGCCCGGGTACTAGAACGGACGGATGACGAAATGACGGCGCGAAAAGTGCGCGAGGAAGTGGCCGCGTTCACCGAGAGCTTCCCCCTGTACGCGCGGCGCCTGGAAGCGGCAGAAATGGCAATTTCCGGCCGTATCAGGCGCTAAAAGCGCTCCGTTCGGCCAAAATCGGACCACAATGGGCGCCTCGGTAGGCGAATTTCTTCGAATCGAATCGTTAAAAAGATACGATTTTAAGCTCTTCCACACGCCCCTCGCGAATCGAAAACGCGCGCACCGGATTCCCATTCTCGCGCGGCGAGACGATGAAGTAGGCCGCCTCGGAATAGTACGCGCGTTCGATATCTCGTTGAGACGGCTGGTTTTGTCCGTTCGGATGCGAGTGGTAGACGCCCAGCAACTCGATGCCCTCCGCGCGCATTTCGCGCATCCGCTCGAAAATCTCCCGCGGCGCAATTTCGTATAGTGTCGCCGGATTTTCGGCCACGTTCGCCGCGGAAAAAATTCGCGTGATCGCTCCATCGCGTCCCGCGAGCAAGCCGCAGCATTCGATGGATGGCTCGCACCGCGCGTGCGCGATCATCTCTTCAAGAATCCGCTTCGGCACGCGAATCGAAACATTCACGCCGAGAGTGTATATCGACCACCCCAGCACGCAAAATCGGCGTGTTGCGGACCACGGTTGCTTCGCTCGTCGAAATGACAACGGCGAGCCGTTGTTCCGCCATGGCTACGCTTTTTGCGCCTGGCGGCGAAGGAACGTGGGAACGTCGAGATCGTCCGCGGCCACTTGCTCGACCTCCCGCACGTTGTGTGCGACCTGCTGCACGACGTTCGCGGGCGGCGGAGGCGCGACGTTGATGTTGGACTGATCGCGCGCCGCTTTCCACGTTTTCGGCAAATACGACGGGCGCGTGTGCGTCTTCTTGCCGGCCACTTCGCGGAATCCGGCGGCGATCACGGTGATTTTCACGGCGTCCTTCATGGCGTCGTCCTGCACCGCGCCGAAAATGATGTTGGCGTTTTCGTGCGCCGCTTTTTGGATCACAGACGACGCTTCGTGGACTTCGTGCAGCGAGAGCGACGACGAGCCGGTGATGTTGATGAGGATTCCCTGCGCGCCGTTGATGCAGTTGTCCTCGAGCAGCGGGCTATTGATGGCACGGTTGGCGGCGTCGGTGGCGCGGTTCGAGCCGGAGGCGACGGCCGTGCCCATCACCGCGTAGCCCTGGCCGGACATGATCGTTTTCACGTCGGCGAAATCGCGGTTGATGATGCCGGGAATGGTGATGATGTCGCTGATGCCCTGCACGGCCTGGCGCAGAATATCGTCGGCGATGCGGAAGGCCTCGAAAAAGCTGGTGCCCTGCTCGACGCATTCCATCAGGCGCTCGTTGGGAATCACGATCACGGTATCGACGCAGCCGATGAGTTCGGCGAGGGACTGTTCCGCCTGCTGCATGCGGCGTTTTCCCTCAAACGCAAAGGGTTTGGTGACCACGGCCACGGTCAGCGCGCCGAGTTCGGTGGCGAGATTCGCGACCACCGGCGCGGCGCCGCTGCCGGTGCCGCCGCCCAAGCCGGATGTGACGAACACCATGTCCGACCCGTCCAGCGCCTCGAGAATTTTCTCCGTATCTTCGAGCGCGGCTTTGCGGCCGACCTCGGGATTGGCGCCCGCGCCGAGGCCTTTTGTAGGCTTCGCGCCGAGCTGCAGTTTTACGGGCGCTTGCGAAAGCTTGAGCGCCTGCAAATCGGCGCGAAGCTCACCAAGGGTCTGGGCGCGGGCGCGAATCCTGAAGTCGGCCGCAAAGCCGCGCTCGAGGACACCGAGAAGCTCATCGAGGCGCTCGAAGGCGCCGACATGATCTTCATCACCTCCGGCCTCGGCGGTGGCACGGGGAGCGGGGCCGCGCCTGTGG
>JAGWRH010000149.1 GCA_028876695.1 Acidobacteriota bacterium
GCGATCGAGGCGCGGCGCGATTTTCGAATCGATGTCCGCGATGGTGCGCTCCGTCAACTGCCCGGCCATGCTGTCAAGCGCCGTGCCGACGCGCTGCGGCGCGGCGGCGACGAGCGATTCGACGCGGCGCTTTACGTCTTCCGTTTGCGCTTCGATGACGGTCTCCACTCGGCCCTGCAGTTCGTCGAGACCGCGGTGGATTGCCGATTCGAGCTGCGACGAGTGCTCCTTCATGCGCCCGGCGGAATGCTCGATATCCGCAAGCGACGCGCGCGCGCGGGTGATTTCCTGATCGAGAGCGGATTTCACTCCGGCGAGCGTTTCCTGCGCTGCGGAGGAAATCTGCGCGAGCGGCTGCCGCAAATCCGAGAGCCGCTCCGCGAGCTTCTGCTCGCCTTCGCGGACAATTTCCTGGGAACGGCCGGAAAGTTGTTTCACCAGCCGATCGACGGTGCTATCGAGCGACGACTGCAGGAGCTCGGTCCACTGCGATTGCGCCAGCGACAGTTCGGATTGCATGCGCGCGCGAAGCTCGGAGGCGGCATGTTCCAGATCCGCGCCCTGGCTCGCGGGAACTTCGGCGGGCGGCGGCAACTGCGCGGCTTCCGCGTGCAGGCGAGCTTGAGCCAAGCGGCTGATGGAATCGAGGGCGGCCTGATTTTCGGCACGCAGCCCTTCTGAGCTGTGCTGCAATTCGTGCAGCAGTTCCCGCAGCCCGCGCGCATCGCAGTCAAGTTCCGAGCGAACGATTTCGAGCATGCTTTGCTGCTTGGCGGCCAGCTCCGCGGAGAAAACGGCAACGGCGTCCGCGCGCCCCTGTTGGTACTCGTCGAGGATGGCGCGAATTTGCTCGACCACTCTCGCGGCGGCCTTTTCCACGGTGACGGAAGCCTCGCGTTCGATATCGGCGCGCCATTCGCGGAGCAGCGGGCTATCCGTGGTAGCCGGCTGCTCGCGCGCGGCAGCGACTTCGGTTGCAGCGCCAGTTGCGGAGGTCCCTTGAGTCATATGATGTGTTTTCCCCTCGGGTGAAGCTACAGTGGGTGCGGTTCTCGTTCGATCCGTCGCGGCATACGCGGGCACCGCTCCAGGGGTCCAATCCGCCGGTGGTTCTTCGAGCGCCCAAAAGTTTCCCGGGCTTTCCAGCTCAACCGCGATTTGAAACAGCTCGCGGATCGAACGCGGCCGCTGAATCCACGCGACGCGCGCGCGAACATTTTCGCGCTCCGCGCCATGCGGAATCTCAAGGGTGATCCAGGTGTTTTTCGGAAGGTGGTATTTTGAAGCGTAGCGGCAACCGTGGAGATTGAGATTGAGCGTCGAGCTGCGCTCTTCAAAAGGTTGGCCCAGCAGATCGACGCCGCGAACCACGATCGGCAGAGATTGGGAAACGCGTTCGCTGCGCCGGCGCTCTGTGCCAGTTTGGCTGGATTCTACTTCGTGCACCCGAGCGTACCTCAAGACCGATTCTGCGCCAGAGAATACCATTCATCTGAATCGCGGTCGAGTGCCGATACGGACGCAAAGGCGAGGTGCGCCGGACAGGTTGTGGCCTGAACCGACGGACTAGGCTGGGAACAAGTAGGAGGAGAGGAGGTGCTTGAGCTCGGCGACGACGGCGTGGCGCGATGCGGAATTCGGTTGCTCGAAGGCATACGCGAAAAGCCGGGCGCCAGCCTCGATGGCGATACGCAGCTTTAGATCGAGCGTTTCGAGATCGTTCATGCCGAGCGATTCGATCATGAAACGCCGAACCAGGCCCGCGCCGCTGGCGTTGGGGTCGGATTGCCGCTGGCGCGTGGCGGCGCTGATTTGTCCGAAGGCGATGGCTCGAAAATCCGGCCGCGCTTCGAGGAACGCGACGAAGGAATCGATCACCGTGGAAAGAAAGGCCGGCCCGTCGCTGAAGTTCAGTGTTCCAAGCCGCGATTCGAATTCGGCGCGAAATTCGTCCATGTGGCGGACGGCGATGGCGTCGATGATTGACTGCTTGTCGGGAAAGAAGCGGTAGAGCGCGCCAATGGAAAGATCGGCGGCGCGGGCGATGCGGCTTGTGGTGATTTCGTCGATCGGGATGGCGGCCAGGAGTTCGGACGCGGCGCGGAAGATGCGCTGGACGGTTGCTTGACTACGCTCCTGGACGGGGCTGGGCCGAACGCCGGTCTTGGAGGGCGGACGCACGTTGGCGCCTTTCTGCTTGGACATAAAGACCTTAGCCATGGCTTTTCGTCGATGCACTAAACGCGAAAGAGAGTTCGCGTTCGCGTATTTTATGATATTCTGTTCGCCGGGCCTGAGGGAAGCGTTATCTGGCGTGACCCGAAAGCAGATTCCTCGCCCCCCATCCCCGATTGGTAAAACGCCGGGGCTGGGCTCGGAATGACAGCCCTCGGTCGGGTGACGAGCGAGAGTTAGCGGAGGTAATGACGTGGGAGTGCCGGTATCACAGATGTGGACGGTGGCGACATACGTCATCGGGCAAAAGTTGAAAGGGCGGCAGCGCTATCCGCTGGTGCTGATGCTGGAGCCGCTCTTCCGCTGCAACCTGGCGTGCGCGGGGTGCGGGAAGATCCAGTACC
>JAGWRH010000150.1 GCA_028876695.1 Acidobacteriota bacterium
GCATGCTGATCAACGACGCCGCAATCTCCCTCGGCGTCCCCTGGATTTACGCCGCCGTGATCGGAAGCTATGGCACGACCATGACGATTCGTCCCGGCGAAACGGCCTGCCTCGCCTGCCTGCTCGAATCGACGGAATCGACCGACTCTGGCGCGCGCAGCGCAATGCCCGGCGGCGACGCCACCTGCGACACCGTCGGCGTTCTACAAGCCGCCGTCGCCGCGATCGCGTCCATCCAATCGATGGAAGCGATGAAGTTGCTCGCCGGCGTCCCGGAAGCGCTGATTGGCAAAGTGGTGAGCTGCGATGTTTGGACGGGCAAGTTCCAATCCATCCGCGTTGCGAAGAATCCCCGGTGCCGAGCCTGCGGCCGCCGCGAGTTCGTCTATCTCAACGGCGAGGCCCAGCCGCATATCACCATGTGCGGCCGCGATTCCGTCCAAATTCACGAGCGCGACCGCAAGTTGGATCTCGTCGCTCTTGGACGCCGCCTCAACGGCGCGGCGCGCGATATCCGTTGCAACGAATTCCTGCTGCGCTTCGGCCTTCCGCCCTACGAGTTAACCGTATTTGCCGATGGCCGCGCCATCATCAAAGGGACAAAAGACCCCGCCGTAGCGCGCTCGCTTTACGCCCGCTACATTGGCTCGTGACTCTCGCCTGAGCTTTTGTGGATTAGCCTGCGAAACGACGGAGCGCCGCGTGACGCATCGCCGCGCGGTCGATATTTTCGCGGCAGTTCATCAACGTCAGCAGCGTGCTGAGAATGCGGGCCTTCAATTCGTCGGTCATCGGGAAACCGCTCGTCGCCACGGTGACCATGGCCGCGCCCCGCGACGAAATCTTCTGCATGTACTCCACTTGTTTCTCGTGCGGCACCAGGCCCACTGCCATCGCCCGGCGAATTTCAACGCATTCTTGTTCGATAAACAGGGTGAAGTGCAACACGCACAGTTGCTCAGTCGCCATCCCTGATGGCGCAGACATCCTGCAGCCTTTTGCGGTGCACGTTTCTGGCACAGACCCGTCCCGGGAATCGAACGATATGTAACATCTTCTATCTTGGAATACCAGTTTACGGCCGCCGCCCTGCTACGTATCAGATACGGACTCAGGCGCGTTGGGCGATCCAGCCTACTGTCCCGCGGGCGCTGCGTGCTCCCCGATCCGGAACGCCGTCCACGGCTCAGCTCCCAGATCGCGCAAAACCGGCGATTCCCACGAAAACTCCGGGTGCGCCGCCAGGAACTTCGCGGCGTCAAAATCCACGCCGCAGGGGCGTCCAAATCGCGCGATAAAGCTCATCTTTTCAGCCATTTGGCTGTCCATCACCTTCCCCGATACCGCGCCGTACGGATCGAACGGCGGTGCCGACGACTCCGGCAGAATGATCGGCTCGTTGTCCCCATGGCCGCAAATCGTCCGTCGGTCGGGATCGACCTTCTTCTCGAACGTGTCGTAGTGGTCTCCAAGGAACACTTCCGCCAAGGACGTGTCGATCTTCCCCTTGTTCCCGTTCAGCAGCATATCCCAGCGGATGCGCCGCGCGTTCGGACCGGTGGCCGGATTATTGGGATTGAAAGTTGTCTCGTCGCGGATCACGTCCGGGTCACTCGGAAAATTGGCCCCCGAGTAGTATCCGTCCTTCGTCCGCCACACCTTCCAGTGCTTCAGCCCCAGCTCGAATCTGGCGATCTCCCCGGTTTTGCGGTCGCCGAGCAGCCAATCGTTGGCGTAGCCGCCGTTGTTTCCGTCCACCATGATTTTCACGTAATCGTCGATCGAAGCCGCGTACTGCAGAGCTTTGCGGGCGCGCACGAATTCCGGCTTGCCGTTCGGGTCCCAGCCGTAAAAATCGGCCATTGTCGTCTCGGTCACCATCAGCCCGGCCGAATTGACGCCGAAATCGTCATCGCTAGTGATCACGCCCGGGAAGCCGTCCATCAGAATGCGGTAGCCGCTTCGCGGGACGATATCGAAAATGATCCGCCAGCGCGCTCCTTCGATGTACGGAGCCCAATTGCTGTGCCCCATCACGATCTGATGGTCCTTGGTCCAGCTGCCGGTGGCCACAAACGCGCTACAGTGCCCCTCCGGCACAAGATCGGCCTGATTGCGCGCCTGCTGCTCCCCCGTCTGGCGATTCAGCCATGGGACGTAATAATCCGGCAATTCCGAAAACGCGTTCATCGCCACCACGTCCCAAAGATCGAGCTTCACGCCATTGTCGTTGGCCCCGTCGGTGATGCCCTGCAGCTCCTGCTGATATTCGGGATCGATCTTTGGCCACAGCATCTGCTGAGCCGCGCGCCGGAAAAAACCCCAGTCGCGGCCGGTGTCGTGCGTCAGTTCCAGACGAATCATTCCGTAGGCGTCGGCGATTTCCGGCGCCAGCAGGTATCCGTGTTGCACGCCGATATCGTGCGGCGAGCCTTCCAGGTGCACGTAAATCCAGCCGCCACGGTTGAACCGGTATGCGCGCCCGAGCGTGTCGTCGAAGTACGTATCTCGCAGTTGCGCCGTCCGCGGCGCCGCAGCCGCCGCGGCGAGCCGGCCCGCCCGCGCCGTTCCGGCGCCCAATAGCGCAAAGAATGCAATCGCGCCAATGGCCAGCGCGGACGCTGCGAAAGCGCCAATCGCGCGCGCATCTTTCGTCGCTCTCCGGCCCATCCGCCGTACTCTCTGAATTTTCCTTGATTGCATATTCACCTTATAAGTCCACGCCGGCTGTTCCCGCCGCAAACGTGCTCATCGCACCGGCAAGGCCAGCCCCCGGCGATTTTCGAAATAAGATACATCCGCATCACGCTACCACAGGACGCAACCCCGAGCCGCACACGCCGCGCAAAAGTTGGCGCAGGCGGCGTCCTTTGAGTATGATTGCATCCAACTCGATTGTCCCGCGGATTGGGCGCTGGCGAACTCCAATCCCGCGAGGACGTTAACGAGAAATAATTGGCCACCCAAACCAGCCAGCCTGATATCGGACCAGACACCGGTCCCACCCCACAGCAGAATAAGCGAGCGTTTCTCTACGCCGCCATCGTCGTTTTCTTTGGCATCACCGCGGTCACGCTCAGCCA
>JAGWRH010000151.1 GCA_028876695.1 Acidobacteriota bacterium
AACTCCGCGTGCCTGCCGCCGGTGAAGATTCCGGTGGACGTACCGGTGGATGTAGCAGCCGCGGGCGCATCGAGCCATCCCGCGAACCGGCAGATTTTCTCGAAGCCGGGACTGTAATCCACAGGCTGAAATTTGTAATATTGTGGGCCGAAGCCAAATGGCTTCGGCCTTTTTTTCGCGCGAAGGCTCTGCCGGAACACGCCGTGCGCTCGGCTAGGGCGCGGAGAGGGCCGGAAGCGCGCGGCGAATGCGGCTCGCGACGCGGTCCTGACCTAAAATCACCATTGACTCGAACAGCGGCGGAGCGACGGCGCGACCCAGGATCGCGACGCGCGTGGCGTTGATCAACAGGCCGGCTTTCACGCCTTCGGCGGAGGCAAGCTGGCGCAGCGCGGCGTCGCAGGCATCGTGGTTCCATTCCGGCAAGGCCGCGAGCGCGTCCGCGAGCTTTCCGAGCATGCCCGGGAGACGCTCGTCTTTCCAGAATTTGGCGCGGGCCTCGGGCTCGAAATCGAAATCGTCGGTGAAAAATCCGCGCGACCAGGTGGTGAAATCCTGCAGGAAGCGCGTGCGGGGGCGAATCAAATCGACGGCGCGCGCGAACCATCCCGGATCGGCCGCGGCTTGCGACCCATTCCACAGATTTGCGCGCCGCAGTTCATCCGCCACGCAGGGGAGCAGGTCCTCGATCGGCAGCTTCTGCAGGTACTGCGTATTGAACCATTCGAGCTTAGGGCGGTCGAAGATCGCGTTGGTGCGGCTGACGCCCGCCAGCGAAAACCGCTCCATCAATTCGCTGGTCCGCAGGAATTCGGAATCATCTCCGGGGGACCAGCCCAGCAGCGCCAGGAAGTTGCGGAACGCTTCGGGCAGGAATCCTTCGTCGGCGTAGGAACTGACGCTGGTAGCGCCGTGGCGTTTCGAGAGGCGCGTGCGGTCTGGGCCGAGGATCAGCGGCACATGGGCGAAGATGGGCGGCTCGGCGCCCAGCGCGCGGTACAGCAGAACCTGCTTCGGCGTGTTCGACAGGTGATCGGCGCCGCGAATCACGTGCGTGATGCGCATGTCGAGATCGTCAACCACCACGCTCAGTTGGTATGTAGGCAGGCCGTTCGAGCGCAGCAGCACGAAATCCTCGATCTCCGCGTTTTGCACCTCGCGCGAGCCGAAAACGGCGTCCTCAAACGTGGTGGCGCCGATGCGCGGAATACCGAAGCGAATCGCGGCGGGGACGCCCTCGCGCTCTCGGGCAGCGCGATCGGCTTCGGACATTTCGCGGCAGGGGCAAGCGACGTTTTTCCTGGTTTTCGGTCCCTCGTCATCGCCCTCGCCTTCCTGCTCTTCTTCGGAATCGGCGGCTGGCGCGGCGTCCGCCCCCGCGTAGGAGCTGGCCTTGCAATAACAGGCGTACGCAGCGCCGCTGACCAGCAACCGCTTTGCCTCGGAACGGTACATATCCAGGCGCTGCGACTGGAAATACGGGCCTTCGTCCCACTCAATCCCGAGCCACTTCAGCCCGGCAAGGATCCCATCGACGAGTTCGGGGCGGTTGCGCTCTACGTCCGTATCTTCGATGCGCAGCAGCATCGTGCCGCGTTCACGCCGGGCGTAGAGCCAGTTGAAAAGGGCCGTGCGCGCTCCGCCTACGTGGAGATAGCCGGTCGGCGAAGGCGCGAAGCGAACGCGCGGCTGATTGGTGCGGTCCATAAGACTCCCGGTCGCGTAATGGCGAAACCAAGTATCTTAGCGAAAGCACCGCCTGAAATCGACGGGATCTCGTCCCCAGGGCCGGACCTGGGCGGCCGGCAGTACCCGAGTACCGTTGACCCGAGTGCCGCAGATGAATAGCATGGCCCCCAGAAAGGCGCGACTCTTGCGGAGGAAACGGCAACCCAGCTTGCGATATAGCGTTGGTGCGCCTGGAGTTGACCCTCCCGAAACTTCCCTGCATCGCGTCGAAGCAACCCGCCGGTTTTCTGATATCCTCTGCGGAAGTGTCTGTACAGCAATCCATGGAGCTTTGAGTTGAACGTCCACGCAATCGTCGTGCAGACGGTGGAGATCGGCGCGCTGCTGCTCGCTTCGTTCTTCCTGTTTCTCTACCGGCGCAAGCGCCAGGATTATCTGCTGGCCTGGGCGGTCGCGTGGTTCTTGATGGCGCTGTTCTTCTTCGCGCGAATCGCCGTGGCATACATGCCGGATGGCGCTGCCAAGCTCTGGTACCGGACGTTCGACGAGATGCTGGTAATGGTTTCGGCTCTGGCGTTCTACTGCGCGGCGAGATTGTACGTCCGCGTTTCGGTTCCTTACCGGCTGTTAGGCGTGGCCGCGGCGCTGTGCGCGGTTTGGGCCGGCATGCATGTCCGTGGCCTGACGACGGTGAATATCGGACTGGGTGTGGGCCTGATGTTTCTGCTCATTGGCCAGACATTCTGGAGCGAAGGTCACCGGCAGGAGGCCCGCGCGGACATTCTGCTCGGGATCACGTTCCTGGCGTGGGGATTGCTCTTCATCACCATGGTCTTTCAGCCCCGCATCTCTTTCCTGCGCGGTCAGGATCTACTTCCGCTGATGCTGCTCCCGGAAATGTTCACCTGCGTGCTGATGGTGATGACGGTTTACGAAGATGAACGGCGCCGCGTCGAGCGCGACATGCTGGCGCTTTCGAATCTCAACCTGGCCACGTCGAGTTTCGTCGGCGCGGAAATTCAGAAGATGCTGGCGCAGGCGCTCGATCGCGTATTGAGCGTGGCGCGCATACCCTCCGGCGCGCTGTGCATGCGCTACGGCGAATCGGACGGGCCCACCTCCGTGATGGTCACCGGCCTGGAGGATAGCTTCTGCCGCTCGCTGCAGGAGGGCGATCTCGATTCCTATGTGGTGAACCTGGTGGCGCGCCTGGGCGGCCTGGTGGTCCTGCGGGACCTGGCGCGCGACGCCGACTGGGAAGCGCTGGAAAAGGAGCCGTCGTTCGGCCGGCTTCGCCGCGTGCTGCTGGACCAGCGGCTGCGCACCGTGGTGGGCATCAGCCTGCAAACCAAGCAGCGCGTGTTCGGAGTGCTGCTGCTGGGTACCAGCGAGACGCGCAGCTTCACCGCCGCGGAACGCCGCCTATTGCTGGCGCTCGGCCACCAGATTGGCATGGCCGTCGAAAACAGCTACCTCGTGCAGCAAAGCTCTCGCCGCAGCGAGGAGCTGCACATCCTCAACGAAATCGGCTGCGCGCTCAACTCCACGCTCGACCTGAACGCGCTGCTCGAGCGCATTTGCACGGAGATGCGCCGGGTGGTGGACGCCAACAGCTTTTTCATCGCTTTCTACGAGCCGGGCGCGCCGGAAGTTCGCTTCGAAATCGAAGTCACCGATTCGGAGCGCCAGCCGAAGCGCGCGCGTCCCTGCGGCAATCACATGGTTGAGTACATCGTGCGTTCCGCGCAGCCTCTGCTGATTCGTGACCATTTTGCCGAGGAAACGCGCCGCCTGGGCTTCGAGACAATGCGCCAAGTGGGATCCATTTGCGCCGTTCCGCTGATCGTGTACGAGCGGCCCATCGGGGTGATGGTGGCGCACAGCATGAAGGAGAGAGTGTTCGATGATGGGCACGTGGAAATCCTGCGCGTGCTGGCCAGCGAAGCAAGCATCGCCATCGAGAACGCGCGACTTTTCGCCGAGGAGCAAAAGAAGGCGCATCAGTTGCAGCTCATCAACAGCGTCACGGGTCACGCCATCGATACGCTCGATCCCACCGAAATGCTCTCGAAGATCGTGGCGGAAATGGAAAGCCACCTCGGCTACGACCATATCGGCATTGCGCTGCTCGATTACTCGGCGAAGGAACTGGTGATCCAGGCCGAAGCGGGCTCGAGGCGCGACGCGCTTGGCCGCCGCGTCGCATTGGACGACGGCCTGATCGGGCACGTGGCGCGCTCGGGGCAGATCGGCGTGGTCCGCAATCGCGATGCCGCCTCGCCGCGGCTGGTGCTGGCGGACTCGGTCGCCTCCGTGGCGTTGCCGATCAGCTATGCCGAAAAGTTTCTCGGAGTGCTCTACGTTGAATCCGCCGTGCCGCGCGAATTTCCCGAACAGGAAATCACCCTGCTGCGCACCTTGGCCGATCTCTTCGCCGGCGCGCTGCAAAACGCGCTGACGTTCCAGAGAGCGCAGGAACAGGCCATCACCGACGGCCTCACGGGCGTCAAGACGCACCGCTTCCTCATGGAAGCGCTCTCGTCCGAATGGAAGCGCTCCACGCGCGCGAACCGCCCGTTCGCGCTGGCGCTGATGGACCTCGACCGCTTCAAATTCGTCAACGATTTCTACGGGCACCTGGAAGGAGACGTGGTGCTGCAGCGCGTGGGCCACATCCTCGAAGAGCACTGCCGGCGCTCGGACGTGGTGGCGCGCTACGGCGGCGACGAATTCGTGATTCTCATGCCCGAGGCCACCGTCGAGCAGGCGCGCCAGCTTGCCAACAAGCTGCGAACCTGGATCGCTTCCGATTCGCTGCTGCGCGATAAGAACGTCACCGCCAGCTTCGGCATTGCCGCGTTCCCGGTCCACGGCTCCACGCCGCAGGAATTGATCCAGGTAGCCGACTCATCGATGTACCTCTCGAAGCATCAGGGCGGCAATTCCGTCTCCAGCTCCGAACAGGGCGATCCCACGGACCGCAAGCGCTGGAAGAAAGACGTGCTCGAAGCCTATCTCGGCGTCACCCTTAAGCGCCTGTTTTCCACCGGTCCCGAAGCCTTCGACGAAATCTACCGGCGGCTCGAGCACTTCACGCGTTCACTCGAGGAACAAGGCGGCAACGGGAACGGCGAGGGTCTGCCGCCGGCCGTCGTCGAAACCGTCACTTCTCTCGCGCTCGCGATCGATGCCAAAGATCACTACACCCAGGGCCACTCGCAGAAAGTTTCCACCTACGCAGCCATGATCGCCGAAGCCCTGGGCATGCCTGCCGAAGAAATCGAGGAAATCCGGCTGGCTGGCTTGCTGCACGACATCGGCAAGGTCGGCATTCCCGAATTGATCCTCAACAAATCCGGCCCGCTCGATGCCTGCGAGTGGGACACCATGAAGACGCATACCGACCTCGGCGCGCGTATTCTGGAACCGCTGAAAACCATGGCGCGCATTCGCCTGATGGTGCGGCACCATCACGAGTTTTACGACGGCTCCGGCTACCCCGACCGCCTGCAAGGCCAGAATATCCCGCACGGCGCGCGCGTGATCGCCATCGCCGACGCCTACGACACCATCACGTCGGCGCGCACCTACAAGCGCGCGCGGACCGCCGAAGACGCCTTCGCCGAACTCGAACGCTGCGCCGCGAATCAGTTCGATCCGGAAATGGTGCGCATCTTTGTCGAAATGATGCGCCGCGCCCCGCGGCCCACTATCGAAGCCACTGTCGGCGCCTCCCGCGGCATAGACCTCCGCCTGTAGCCAGCAGACGACCAACACCAGAATGGGCATGCCGAAGAGGCATCCGCCTGGGCAGATGCCTTGAAGAATCGCTCTATAGGGGATTAAACAGCGAGCGTTACGATGTGCGCGGCCTAAATCCGCCGCTCGATGTTGGGGAAATCGAGCCAGACTTTCACGCCGCAGAAATGCGAGCCCTCCGTGCAGATGGGCGTGGAAATCCCCGCGCGCAGATAGCAGGGAGGACCGATGTAGCGTCCAATTTCCGGCAGCGCACCGCGCAGCTGCCGCACCTCTTCAATCGACGCCTGATAAATTTCCTCCTGCGCGTTGAAGCACGTGCGCATCGTCCATTTGTGCAGCAGGTGCAGCAGCGACCCGGATTCGACCAGGCGGATCGATTTCGCATTCGGCAGCAGATACAGCGCGAATTCGCGCGGCACGCCGCGATCGAGCAGTTCGTTTTTCGCGGCCCAGGCCTCGTCCATCGCGCGCTGGTAGATTTCGAGCGCGCGTGGATTGTCGCGGACGAGCATCGGCGCGATGTAGTCGGGCGAGCGCGTATCCGCAAGCGTCAGCAGAGGCCGCGCCGCGGGAACCATTCGGTGGCGCTGGTCCTGGCTATCGGCCGTATGGCTGATCTTTTTCGCAAACGTGAAGTGCGCATTTTCGAGCGCGCGCATCATCGGCGCATGGACGCCCACGTTGAGCGTCTCGCGCCGGTACGGGTTGCGCGCCGGATTCAGAATGCGGTCCAGCGCTTCGGCGTCGGGACATGCCGCCGCGCCGAGGCCCGCAACGGCGCGATACGATTGCGCGATCGACGCTACGGCGTTCGGCGAGTAATCCACCAGCCGCGAAGTCAGCCCGCCAAGGCGCGCGTCGAATTCGCGCGCGAAAGCCTCCCCGTCGCCCGCCGCTTCGCGCGGCTCCGGCGGATCATCCATCGGCTGGTTATCGAAGCGGTCGAAAAATTGCGCATCGATTTCCCGGACGCGGGCCACCATCTCGCCGATCACCGCGCGCGCCTCGGTGGGCGTATCGTTCGCCGCGCACATGCGCCACAGACGATGCAGCACGATGCCGGAAATGGTGTGCACCATGGTGCTGAAAGCCGCGACCGGCAGCACGTACCGCGCCACTTCGATGGCGCGCTTTTCCGTTTGCCGCTCCACTTTCTGCACGCGTTTGGCATGCGACCCGGGACCCACGTGCCAAATGTCGTTGAGAATCTCGCGCACGGCAGGCTCGAGTACGGTCGCCAGCTCGCGGTAAGAATCCCACGCGCGCGCCACGGCTTTTTCGTAAATGGCGCGTTCGGAGGCGCCGAAATTCCCTCTCTCCGGCGGCACGAACGCCTGCGCGCGGTCCAGCCGCACGTACCGCTGGCTCTGCTGCTCCGAGTTATAAAACGGGTGCGCGTGCAGGAACGACCAGACGAATTGCCGGCTCACGTTTTCGAGCCCGAATTCGAAATGCGCGTGCTGATAGACGGTGTGATGCCCGCCGAAGTAGGTCCCGGTGCCGATCATCACGCGCTGTTTTTCGGTGATTTCGCCGGGATCGACGAGGTGCGGCGAATAGCACGTGCGCGCGGCGGCCATCGCCGAATCGAACGGGTGCGCGAACGAGTTGCGCAGCGTCACGCGCGGCGCGGCCGTTTCCACCAGCGCCGTGGACGAGCCGGATTGCGGATCGGGTATGGGAGCCAATTGCGCGGCCATCTAACCGGGATTGTACACCCGCGCGCGAAACCGAATCACTCCGCGGAATGTCGCGCGCCAAATTTTCGGATCGGGGGCGAGCTACTTCTTCGAAGCCGCAGCCTTATCCGCGTACTTTTTTTGGAAACGCTCCACGCGCCCAGCCGTATCCACCAGTTTTTGCTTGCCGGTAAAGAACGGGTGGCATTGCGAGCAG
>JAGWRH010000152.1 GCA_028876695.1 Acidobacteriota bacterium
GGTCTTTTTCGAGTGACTGCAGGAGGGGATTACGAGCTCCGCGCGCTTGACCGAGCAAAATTGCCAATTCGTCGGCCGTTGCTGGAACTGCCGCCCATTGGCCCCTGCGGATATCGCGCATGATCACTGACGCTTTTAAAGCAAGAGCATCAAACTCTTGAGCTGCCATGAAGTGCATGAATTTCTTTTCGATCTGTTTTTTTGCGGAGCGAGCGCTCTTAAGTTTTTGGTCGAGCTTGATGCCGTACCCGACACCAACTGCGACGCCAGCAATTCCGGCGACTAGTCCGGCGATGCCCAGCCATTGGTCGAAGGTTAGAGTCACGCGCAGCCGGTCGTAAGTATATATCACTAGCAGTACGGCAGATTTCAGTAACCATATCGTCCGGCCAGGCGAATGTCAATGCCGTTCCCGATTTGCTGAAGGCTCGTAGCTCGGCTTTTCCAAAACAAGACCCGCGTCGACTGCTTGATCGCGCGGGTTCGCATCAAAAGCGGCGCTTCAGAATGACAAGAGGGTGACGAGGACGCAGCAAGCAGCGCCTCTACCACGGCGAACATTTGCTGCACCGCGCAATATGGGGCGGAACGGCGCGGTGCATCCGTTTTTCCGCGTTTTCTCCGTGTTTTTGAGCAACGGCGAGTGCGAAAGCGCCAATTGGGAGATTGGCGTTCCCGAGGGTCGGACGGCGCCGATCGGGAGATTGCGTTCCCGCGGCGATGCGATTAATGCCAGACGCGGCGGGCGGTGTTGACCACCAGCTTGAGCTTGGCCCATTGCTCGTCTTCGGAGAGGAGGTTGCCCTCCGCGGTGGAAGCGAAGCCGCACTGCGGACTGATGGCCATGTTCTCGAGCGGAAAGAATTTCGCGGCTTCCTTGATGCGCCGCACCACGTCCTCGGATTTTTCGAGCTGCGGCTTTTTCGTGGTGATCAGGCCCAGGACCACGACTTTGTCCTTGGGCACGAGCCGCAGAGGCTCGAACGTTCCCGCGCGCTCGTCGTCGTATTCCAGCAGGAAACGGTCCACGCGCAGAGAATTGAATAGTTTCTCGGCAATGGCATCGTAGCTGCCTTCGGCGTACCAGTGGCTGCGATTATTTCCGCGGCACAGATGGATGGCCACGATGGCTCCCTCGCGCCGCGCAGCGTCCAGGCAGGCGTTATCGGCGGCGATGGCCTCGTCGAGCGCTTCTTCGGGATCCTGATTCATTTCCTGCTTGATCCAAGAGCGCCATTTGGGGTCGAGATAGTAGCTGTAGCGGGGCGCATCGACTTGGATGTACTTCACGCCATCGGCGGCGAGCTGAGCCACGTCCTGCCGCATGATTTCGACGATGTCCCAAAGCAGCGCGGAATGGTCGCGATAGACTTTATCGGTGACGCCGCGTTTGAAGGCGATGGCGGGAAATTGCGTGGCGCTTGGCAGCATCACTTTGATATCGCCTGGACTGTGCAGCTTCAGGAACGGGAGTTCGCGTTCGGTGAGCGGGTGCATGCGCTTCAGCTTGCGGTTCACGATTCCGGTGACCGAGGCGACGGCGGGCTTTTCGCGGGCCGCGTCCCAATCGCGGGCGATGGAATCTTCCATATCGAAGCCATCGACGGCGTCGGTGAGCTCGCTCATGAAATTGCGGCGGCGCAGTTCGCCATCGGAGAAAATCTGGAAGCCCAGCTCCTTTTGCCTGGCGAGCGCCTTTAAAATGTACTGGTCCTCCATGAACCGCAGGCGACCCGAGTTCGTTCCTTTGGCTCGCGCCGCCAGCAGGTCCGCGGGACGCAAAAGGCTGCCGATGTGGTCGGCCCGGTATTGCACATGCATCGGTGTCATCTCCTCGTGCCTCAATGGGAGGCGCGCAGCGGTCCTTCGGACCGGGAATCGGATAGGCTCAGGGGACCGCTTCGCTCAACAGTGCGCCCAGTATAGCGTGATTTATGGCGAGTGTTCGCCGGGCGTGTCGTGGCTGCAAACGAGCGGAGCCGCCGGGAGGATGCCGTGCAATCGAAGTTGACCTGCTGCGCGCGAGAATGCTATCAATCCCAATTCACTTCTGGGCGGCGATCTGTTCCTGCAAGCGGACGAGGCAGGCATCCCCCGATGGCCGAGCAGTCTCTAAGTGCTGCGGGGGCTCCGGCGCGGTTGCACGCTCGGGCGGCTGCTCCGGGATATACGGGAGAAATCGTTTGAAAATTTCGCGGTGGGTACTGCCGGCGTCGCTCGCCGGGATATTGCTGGCGCTCGCGGGATGTGGCGGCAGTGGTGCGCCAGCCTATAACCAGACGCCCCTGATCACCGCGATTGTTCCGTCCAATATCACGGCCGGCAGCGCCGGTTTCACGGTTTTCATCTCTGGCACCGGATTCATCTCCGGCCCGAAAGGCGCGTCGTTTGGCTACTGGAACGGCTCGGCGCGCTCGACGAACTTCGACACCACCACCGGGCAATTGCAGATGTTCGTGCTGGCATCGGACGTGACCAATCAGGGTACGGCGCAGATCACCGTGATCAATCCGGCGCCCGGCGGAGGGGAGGCACAGCTGGCGCAAACGTTCACGATCGTTGCGCCGCAGGCGAATGGGCCGGCGATCTCGTCAATAACGCCGGCAAGCGCGGCGGTGAATGCGACGCCGCCGTTGATCACGATTAACGGCGCGAATTTCGCGGCAGGCGATGTGGCCAGCTGGAACGGGCAGTTTCGCGGCGCCACGTCCACGTATAAAAGCCAAAGCCAGATGACGATTCAGCCGGCGGCGACGGATCTGGCGCAGGAGGGAATTGCCAGCATCGCCGTGGGCAATTCGGGATTGGTGCAGATGTCGCCGTCGGTGAATTTCGCGGTTAACGGGCCGAACGCGCCGATGCCGTCAGTGCATTCACTTGCGCCCGCGAGCGCCGCGGCCGGTACGGCCGATCTGCAGGTGCTGGTGAAAGGATCGGGATTCGTGCCGAGCTCGACGGCGATGTGGAATGCCGCGCCCGTTGCCACGGCATACATCAGCAGCTCAGCGGTGATCGCGCTGATTCCGGCGTCGGACCTAGCGGCGCAGGGCAGTGGGAATATCGCGGTGATGAATCCCGCGCCGGGCGGCGGCACGTCGGGCACGACGGCGTTCACCATCAGCGCGCCATAAGCGTTCGCTAGATCGCGAGTGTTGCGGTTGGCGCAAGGCGGATTTGTTGCAATGGGCGCAAGGCGCCCGGCACGCCTTCTGGACTCCCCGCGCTAAATTCCTTATTCTCGAAATTCACGCCATGCCGAGTTCGAAATCGCGACCGATGAAGCCGCCCGCGCTGCGCCCCGGCGATGGCGTGCGCGTGCTTTCGCCGGCAAGCCCAGTGCAGGCGGAGTTTCTGCGCGCCGGCTGCGATGAAATCGCGCGGCTGGGATTCGTGGCGCGGGCGGACGAAGCGACCGCGCTCGCTCGGGAGAGCTACTTCGCGGGGCCGGCGCGGTACCGTCGCGCGGCGCTGGAAGGGGCGCTCGCGGACCCCAGGACACGTGCGATCTTTTGCTCGCGCGGCGGATATGGCACCACGTATTTGCTCGATGAGCTGAACGTTCGCGGCGACCGTCCCAAAATTTTGCTGGGCTCGAGCGACATCACCGCGCTCGAAATTTTTTTGTGGCAGAAATTCAGGTGGGTGACGTTTTACGGGCCGATGGTGGCGATGAATTTTCATCGCGGCGCGGGGGGGTCGCACGGCTACGATCGCGAAAGCCTGCTGCGCGCGCTGACCGAAACCGAGTCTGGCTGGCGGCTGGATTTACGCGGCGAATCGCTGGCCGCTGGCGAGGCGGAGGGAGTGCTGCTGGGCGGCTGCCTGACGCTGGTCGAGACGTCGTTGGGAACCGATTGGGAGCTCGATGCGAGGGGAGCGATTTTGGCGCTCGAAGATCGCGGAATGAAGCCATATCAAGTGGATCGCGCGCTGATGCATTTGAAGCAGGCGGGAAAATTCGAGGGCGTTGCGGGAATCGTGCTGGGCGATTTTCCGGAATGCGATCCGCCGGAGGGCGGTGAAACGGTGCGCGACGTGGCGCGGCGCA
>JAGWRH010000010.1 GCA_028876695.1 Acidobacteriota bacterium
GGATCGCGGCTGCGTTCGCGGCTGGAATCGCGCTCGCGCCGCGATGGCCGGGTCCATTGCGCTTCTGGCTGTTGGCCGCGTGCGCCTCGCTCTTCGCCGCGGCGATCGTATCGTGGCGCGGCCGCATGGCCCTGGCCTGGAGTCTCGCTCTCGTCGCATGGGTCGCCCTCGGCGGACTCGCCTCCGGTATCGAGCGCGCATCGGTGCCGCCGAATCATGCCGCGCGCCTGATCGCCGCGGGAAAACTCGATCTAACCGAGCCGCTGCGCTGGCGCGGACTCCTGCGCGATGATCCGCTTACTCTCCCGTGGGGACGCCGCTTCGAAATCGATCTCGAACAAGTAGAGATATCGGGCGCATCGATGCCGATCCGCGGCGGCTTGCGCGCGAACTTATACGATGGCCCGCAAGCGGCCGGCCTTCCGACGGGTCTGCGCGCGGGCGATCGCGTGGAAGTGCTGATGAAGGCCGCGCAGCCGCGCGACTTTCTCGATCCGGGCGCCTTCGATGTGCGCGGGTACCTGTCGCGCCAAGGCATTAACCTCACCGGCTCGGTTCGTAGCGGAGAATTGATACGACTCATCGATCATCCGCGCCCTGCTCTCATGCACCGCGTGGCGCGCGCCCGCGGAATTTTGCTCGCGCGCCTGAACGCGCTCTTTCCAGGCCGGCCCGACCGCGCCGCGGTGCTGCGTGCCATGCTGCTCGGCGACCGCAGCTTTGTCGATTCCCGCACCGTCGCCGCGTTTCAGACTACGGCCGCGTATCACGTCCTCGTTGTGGCTGGCCTGCACGTGGGCGCGCTGACAATTTTTGTTTTCTGGTTCTGCCGCCGTTTGCGTATGCCGATCGTGGCCACATCGTTGATTACTCTCGCCGTGCTCGCCGCCTACGTCGGCGTGGTGCAGGACCGTCCGCCGATTCTGCGCGCCGCGCTGATGGCCGCGATGTACTTATGCGCGCGGCCGCTCTTCCGCCGGATTGATTTGCTGAATACCGTTGCGCTCGCAGCGCTCATCCTGCTGATTTGGAAACCCTCCGAGCTTTCGGATTCCAGCTTCGAACTGTCCTTTTTGGCCGCCGGAGTGATCGCCGCCCTGGCGCTGCCGTGGATTGAGCGCTCCACCGCGCCCTATCGCGCGGGACTCCGCCATTTAGGCGACATAACTCGCGATGGCGCGCACTCTCCGAAGGTCGTTCAATTCCGCATCGAGCTTCGCGCCGCAACGGCCTATTTGGCGCCGCGATTACCAAAACGTGCCGCATCGCACGCCAGCGTCTTCGCGACTGTGCCCGTTCGCGCCGGGCTGCGCCTTTGCGAACTTGCGCTGCTTTCGCTGGTGATCCAATGGGGAATGATGCCTCTGCTCGCCGGCGATTTTCACCGCGTCAGCCTGGCCGGGCCGGTCAGCAACATTCCGGCCGTGATCCTTACCGGCCTTATCGTCCCGCTCGGATTTCTTATGCTGGCCGTGAGCTTCGTCTGGGTTCGCGCCGCGCTGCTTTCCGCCAAGGTGCTCAGCGCCATGACGGGTGCGTTGCTGGCCATCGTCGAATGGTTCAGCAAAATCCCGCGCGCGTCGTATCGGATTCCCGGCCCGCCCGTATGGCTGATGGTATTATTCTTCGCCGCTTTGATTTCGCTGGCCTGCGCTGCCCGCGCCGCCCTTGCGCGCCGCGCCGGCCGTGCCGCCAAGCGCCAAATGCCGCCGCCGATCGCGCTCGCTGAATGGGCTGCCGCTGTCGCTCTCGCGGCTTTCACCGTGCTTGCCGCCTCGTCTCCCTTTTCGCCCCGGCTCGATCGCGGCAAGCTCGGAGTCACCGTCCTTGACGTCGGCCAGGGGGACTCGATATTCGTGGAATTTCCCGGCGGCCACACGATGCTGATCGATGGCGGCGGCCTGGCCGGTTCGGAATGGATTGGCGGCTACCGCTCCGGCACCGATGTTGGAGAGGAAGTCGTCTCGCCGTATCTCTGGTCGCGTGGACTGAAACGCATCGACGTAGTCGTCTTGACGCACGCCGATCACGACCACATCGATGGGTTGTATTCTGTCCTGCAAAATTTCGCAGTCGGCCAGCTGTGGATCGGATGGGACGACCCGCGCCCGGCGCTCGCGCGTCTTTTGGACGAGGCCCACTCGCATGGCGTGCGCGTGCTTCACGTGGATGAGGGCGAGCATTTCGATCTCGGCTCAGCTCGCGCTGACGTACTCTGGCCACCTGCTGCCGGCGCGGGCGCCGCGCCCAATAACAACTGCGTGGTGCTGCGACTGTCGCAGGGCTCATCGCATTTTCTGCTCACGGGAGATATCGAACAGCGCGCCGAGCAGGGAATGATCGCGGATCGCGAGCCGCTCGCATCCGAATTGCTGAAGGTCCCGCATCATGGCAGCAAGACATCGTCGTCCGCGCCGTTCCTTTCGGCCGTAAATCCGCGAGTCGCCGTGGTATCGGTCGGCGCATCGAACTCCTTCGGCCAGCCAGCGCAGGCGGTTGTGGAACGCTACGACGAAGACGGCGTCCGATTGCTCCGCACCGATCGCGACGGCGCCATCACAGCCATCGCCGACGGAACCTCGCTCGCGATCAGCGCGTACGCGGCGCAGCAAACCGCCGAGTCCGCGCAGCTCGTCCCATCGCGTGCGTCACTCTGGTGATCTGAATCCCTTCGGCCATCGCGTTCAGCTGGAGAAAACGCTCCGCCGCGTACTATTGCGTGATCGACCGCGCCAGTCCATACTGCTTTTAGGCCCGGCCGCCATGGGAACCATGCATCAGAATCCGCAATGCAAGCCTAGCCAGGACGAAATTGACGAAGAGAGCCGCCGCATCCGCCGCCTGCGCATATTGGTCCGGCTTACGCTCGAGACCATCGCATCCGGAGATCTTTCCGCCGAAGAAGCGTCTGGAATGATCGCCGCAACGCGCCAGGCGGCTCTGGAAATGTTCCCAGGCAAGGAACGCGCCTTCGACCTGATCTACCGCCCCCAGTTTCAGCGCATGATGCACGCGGTGTATCGGTTGCAGTAGCGCGCGGCGGCAGACGCCTGGCGGATCGAATCCTTCCTTTTCAATGCCGTTTCAACGCCCGAAGCGCCCATGTAGCCACATCCGCAGCCACATCAGGCCCAGCCCGATAAGGGTGCCGATCAGCGCGTTATATTCCCGGTTTCGCCGGTAGAGCGGCCAGGAAAACTTCTTCGCCGGCAGCGAGCTCGCCTGTTGCGCGGTGCTCTCTCGCGCCAATCGCCAAGGAACAAACAGCGGCACGCGCCGCGCGTATTCGACAAATGCCGCTCCAAACTGCCTGCGCAAATCCTCTTCTTCGTTGCGCATTACCGCATAGTAAAACACCGCGAAATAAGCGATCACGATCGCCGCGTCCGCCCACGAGCCGCCCGCGACCGCGAATCCCGCCGCCAGCAGCGCGCTGCCGAAATAGAGCGGATTGCGTGTTAACGCGTAGGGTCCTGTAGTCGCCAGCTCGCGATCTTTTCGCAAATGTCCCGCAGCGACCCCGCGAATCGCCAGCCCAGCGAGCGCGACGACGCCTCCGAGCGCGATCGAACTGTAAGACGGTCGCGCGAAAATCCAGAAAAGCGCCGCCACGGGGTAGCCGGCGCGAACGCGCCACCTCATCCAGAATTTTCGCCGCTCAGCCACGTGCGCAGCCTCGCTTACACGAGAATATCATCCGCAACGCGCGCTGGTTCGAGGGAGGAGATCGGAACAGTGCGCCGCCGGGCCGCGGCATCCTTTTTTGATTCAGCGTTCGCGCAGCCTCTTCACTCGCCCCAAAAGTTCGCGCGTCGAATGTTGTTTCGGGTCGCCCACGATCGCCACGCGAATTCCGAGCAATTCCGCCACATCGCGCTCGGGCACAGTGTCGGCTGTGTAATCGGTGCCCTTCGCATGCACATCCGGCCGCAAATCGCTCAAGAGATCCCTTACGTCCAGCTCGTCGAAAATCACCACGTAATCCACGGCCGCCAGAGCAGCCACCAATGCCGCTCGCGCGCGCTCGGTCAGGATCGGCCGCCCCTCGCCTTTCAATTGCCTTGCGCTGGAGTCGGAGTTCACGCCCACCACGAGCACATCACCCTCGGCTTTGGCCGCTTGCAGGTAGCGCACATGCCCGGCGTGCAGCAAATCGAAGATACCGTTCGCGAAAACGATTCTTTCTCCCGCTCGGCGATGCTCCTCGATCACGTCGCGCACGCCATCGCGGGACAGGATTTTTTCGCGCGTGTCCATTGGGACGATCCTGTGCCGCGCGGCCGCTACCGCTGCGCGGTGGCCTCGCGTCGCAGCGCCGCTTCCAGTTCCGCGCGCGTCAGAGTCGCGGTCCGCCGCTTCATCACCACGATGCCGCCCGCGTAATTCGCAAGATGGGCCGCCTCGAGATACGTCGCGCCCGCCGCCAGCGCCAGAGTGAACGCGGCGATCACCGTGTCGCCCGCACCGGTCACGTCCACCGGCGCATCCGAGCCGTAGATCGGAATGTGCACCGCCGGTTTTATGGCCGCGCTCTTCGAGCTGTCTCGCTCGAACACCGCCATTCCGTCCCTTCCGCGCGTCACCACCAGGCATTCTGCCCCGAGTTCGGCCAGCGCCCGTTCGCCGAGCTCTTCCAGCTTTCCGGCGTCCGTCCCGATGCGCTCGTGATACGCCGCTTCCAGTTCGGCCTCATTCGGCGTGGCCGCGATCACGCCGGCATTCGCGTATGCGAGCAGCCGGTAGCGCGAATCGAGCGTGACGCGTTTCGCCCGCAGTCCGTTCACCAGCTCCGGAGTCGCCGCGCCGAATCCGTAATCCGAAACGAGCACGGCTGCCGCGCGCTGCGCCGCCTGCCGCAATCCGCCCGCGATCGCCCCTCGCGTCGCGTCCGGCAGCGGCTCGCTCGGCTCGCGATCCACGCGCAACACCTGCTGCTCGGTCGTGTGCGTCCATCCCGCCAGGTAACGCGTCTTCCGCGGCGTCACACGATCGCGGACGCGCGAGATTCGCGTGGTGTCCACGCGCATCCGCCGCAGGCAATCGACCACCACGCGCCCGCCTTCATCATCGCCAACCGCGCCCACCGCCAATACGCGGGCGCCCAAAGCGGCCAGATTCGCCGCCGCATTCGCCGCTCCGCCGGGGTAAATTTCCGACCGGCGGTGCCGCAAAATCAGCACCGGCGCCTCCCGCGAGACGCGCGAAATTTCGCCCGAAACGAACTCATCCAGCACAAAATCGCCCGCCACGCAGATCGTTTGCCGCGAAAATCCTCCGGCGATGTCGAGCAGTCGCGTCAAATCGACGGACGAATCCGGTTTCGCGGCGGCGCGCAGCCGTCCCTTGCTCTTGCGACTAGCGTCGGTCAACGAGTTCCTCGATTTGGATGGGGCCATCCGCGCGACAAAATATCACACAGCGTGCCCGCAGTGAAACGCGCGAGCTTCGATTGGCTGAGCGGACTCAAACTCGCACCACGGCGGGCGAATCGCCTCCCGTTCAAACTGCTTCAGGCTGAGTCTTTTCGCCTCTCCTCTTTTTTTCGATTCGCGGTCGCCATAAGTAAACGCCGGAAATCGTCCTCGCGATCGACGCATAGCGATATCACGCAGTAAAACGCCTCCATCGCGCACATGCTCACGCCCGCTAGATTGAACGCGTCCTTCTCCGTGCAAACCAACGCCTCGGCCCCGGCCGCGCGCGCCTCTTTCACCAGTGCATCCATGTCTGTCTGCTCGTACTTGTGATGATCGCGAAAGAATTTGTGCCCGGCGATTTGCACCTTCCATCGGTCGAGGTCCGCCAAGAAAGCCGCCGGATTGCCGACCCCGCAGAAGGCGAAGAATTTCCGCGTGCGAAGGTCCGCGGCCTCCGCGATTTCATCGCTCGCTTGCGATTGTCCCGCGCTGAGCTTCCGAATCGACGCCAACTCCGTCCGCGCGTAAAAGATCGGTGCGTTCGAATAACGGCGGATCGCCGCCTCCGCCGCGGGAGCGTGCGCACTGCGGGTAATGACGATCGCATCGCCCCGCCGCAGCTCCGATTTTGCTTCGCGGCGCCTGCCCGCCGGCAGCAGTCGCCCGCCGAATGGATCCATCGCATCGATCAGCACGATGTCCACGTCGCGCGCGAGTTGCAGATGCTGAAATCCATCGTCGAGCACAAACCAGTCAATACCGCGTTTTTGCAATTCGCGTCCACGCGCGAACCGGTCCGCGCCAACGCCGACCTCCGCTCGGTCGCCAAGCCGCGCGCGCAAGAGCTGCGCCTCGTCGCTATCCGCGCCTGCCGCCGAGGAATCGCCCTTGTATCCGCGCATTAAAATCGCCGCGCGTTTGTTTTCCGCCGCAAGCCGCTCGGCGATCCACAGCGCCATGGGCGTCTTTCCTGTTCCACCAACGGTTAAATTTCCGACGCTGATCACCGTGCTGGACATGCGCTTCTGCCGCAAAATGCCCGTCCGGTACAACCACACGCGCAGCCGCGTCGCCGCGCCGTACGGCAACGTCAGCGGCCACAGCAACCAGTTCGGAATGTTTTCCGGATTCACAGAGGTTCAGGCGGGCTCGCGCGTTCCATTTGTTGACGCGTAACCGGCTGCGCATCGGATCCGAGTGCGGACGCAATTCGCTCCATCACGCGCGTTGTTGCGCCGCGATTGCGCTCCGCGAGTGCGCGGGCCGTCTCGCCGGTTTTTTTGCGCAGCGCCTCATTCTCGATCAGTTGCACCCACACGCGGCCCAGGTGCTCCCCGCTATTCACTTGCACGCCGGCGGCGGCTGCCACGAATTGCGCAGCCATCTCCTGAAAGTTCTCCATCGATCGACCAAACACCGGCGACCGTCCGTACCACGCGGGCTCCAGAATATTGTGCCCGCCGTTCGGCACCAGCGATCCGCCCACAAACGTGGCATCCGCGAGCGCGTACAACGCTGCGAGCTCCCCGATCGAGTCCAACACCAGCACGTCCGCGCTTTCATCCAATTTCGATCCCGGCTCGAGCCGGCTCCTTCGAACCACGTTCCAACCGGCCGCCTCCGCGATCGCCGCGGCCGCGTCAAACCGATCCGGCTTGCGCGGCGCCAGAATCAACAATGCGTGCCGCCATCGCCGCTGCACGATGTCATACGCCGCGAGCACCGCCTGTTCCTCCTCGGCCACCACGCTTCCCGCCACCAAAACCGGCCAGCGCTCTTGCCGATGAATTTCTCCCGCGAGCCATTCGCCAAACGGGCTGATCTGCGGCGGCTCGGCGTCGTATTTTAAATTGCCGGTCACCTCCACGCGCTCTTCGTCCGCGCCCATTGCAATCAAACGCGCGGCGTCCTCCGGCGTCTGCGCGAGAAACCGGTCCGCATCGCGCATCGCGCGCGCGAAAAATGGCCCGGCCAGCCATTCCCACTTCTGAAATCGCGCGAACGATCGCGTCGAAATGCGCGCGTTCACGAAAACAACCGGCACGCCGCTCCTGCGCGCCTCTCGCAAAAAATTCGGCCAAATCTCCGTCTCCATCACGATCGCGAGAGCCGGCCGCACCGTCCGCATCGCGCGCCGCACGGACACAATCCAGTCCAGCGGAAAATAGAAAATTCCGTCCGCCTGTTTGAGTCGCTCGCGCGCCAGCCGCTGCCCGGTTTCGGTTGTCGTTGAAACCAGAATGCATCGCGAAGGGAAACGCTGCTTCAGCGCGATAATCAGCGGCGCTGACGCCAGCACTTCACCAACCGAAACAGCGTGAATCCAGATCGCATCGGGCTTGGTGGCTCCCCGCGCCTCCCGCTCGCGGCGCGCGACGGGCTGAGGCGCCCTCAGCTCCCGATCGATCCATCCCAATCGTTCGCGAAGCGTGCGCGCCGGCTCGCCGCGATGCCATCCGCGCAAGGCGTAGTACGGCGCGAGCGCCAGAATGCCCACAGCGGTTAGGATTCGATAGAAAAAATACATGAAGGTGCCGGCGCGTCGCCGCCGGCCGAGCGAATCTAGGGCCGCCGGACCGGAGTCCAACATTATAGCGTCACGCACTTCCGCCTGCTGGGCGCCAGATCGTGTCCGCGGCTTTATCGGCTACCGCTTGTCGTGCGGATTGTTTCGTGTAAGGTACGCGGCGATCGCATCCAGGTCGGCATCGCTGATTTCCGTCTTGCGGAAAAACGGCATCACCGCAATTCCGTTTCGCACGTACGTTTTGATCAGCTGCGGAGTCAAGTCCGTGCGATCCGCAAGCAGCGCGGGCTTCGCGCCTTTGTATTTCGCCTGCAGCGCGAGCGTCCCCGGCTTTCCCGCGCCGGCGCCGTGGCACACTGTGCAGTACTCTTGATAGGGCGCGTACCCACGCGGCTGATCCTTCGATTGCGGCGTCACGTCGCTCCAGAACGATTTCGCCGCCGGACTTTCTTGCTGCGCGACCGCCCGCCGCGCGCCCGCCATCGCCGAGGCCGTCGCGGCGGCGACGGTGAGAATTGTTACTATCCCGAGTCTCCTCATGCCTTCCTCTCCCGCAGATGCTTGGGCCAGATTCCATATCGGCCGGCCGAGAGAATCCCGTTCGGATCGACGGCATCCTTCAGCGTCTCGTGAAGTCGCAGTAGCGAATGATTGTTGTAACTGTAGGTGTTCATGATCGTGTCCTGATACGCCGGCGCGGTACGGTATTCGCCCCAGCCGTGCTCCGCGGCCCGCTGAATCATCTTCTTGAACGCCGCGCGATTCCTTCGATTCGTTTCGATGTCGTGCGTCACCGGAAACGCAAAGATGTAAATGAACGCCCGCTCCCAGTAGCAGGAAGGCAGGCTGAAAGCCGAAAGCACCGGGATTCCAAATTCCTTTGCCGCCTCCTGGAACACGCGGTTCGCTTCAATAATTGCCTCGCCGGTTCGCGGAATGATCGGTGAAAACCACATGTGCCCGTTCGCCGGCGTCGGATTCATCGGCGTCCGCTCGCCAATCGAAAACATCGCCAGACTCGGTATGCCGAATTGCGGCTTGTGCACCTTCTCGCGCTGCTCCGGCGTCAACGGCAGTTTGTAAAATTCGTCTTGCATGAATTTCGCGCCGGGAATCGCGGAAAATTTATCCTGGCAGTACTCCCAGTTCGCGGAGTTGGCTTTCGGCGCGCCGTAGAAGCTCAGCTTGCAGCTCCAGTAGGGGATCTTCTTGCGTAAAGCGTATTCCTGCAGTTCCGGCGATTTGCCCACGTCCGCTTTCGCGATCAATGCATTTAACTCCGGGTCAGTCGGCGGAGCGGGTTCGGAGTACGCCTTGGTTATGTCTTGAATCATGGTAACGCTGAGCAGAGGGCTGCCGATATCCGGCATTCCGTTCGTCGCGCGCGTATTTTCGAGGTAGGTCATAATCTCGACCATCGGCATCAGATCTTCATACCGCTCGAAGTACGCCGTCCCCGAAAGGTACGCTTCCGGCTGCGGCATCAGCCAGAATCCCATCTTCGTTACCACGCCGAAATTCGACTGCGAAAAAATCCCATCGACCCACGGACCGAATCCCGTCTTATACTCCTGCCATGTTTTCGAGCCGGGCATAGCGCCCATGCCCGTGCGGACGATTTCGCCGTTTGCCAGCACCACCTCCATTCCGCAATGCGAATCGAAATGATTCCGGTAGTTCGCCATCAAATATCCGCCGCCGCGGTCGAGCGAATTTCCAATCGGGCTGCCCCATCCGGGATCAGGCACGTCAATCCAGAGTTTGATCCCGCGCTCCTGAATGTGGCGGTAGAGATCGAAGTAGCTGACGCCCGGCTCGACCAGCGCGTACGCGCTCTTTTCGTTCACCTCTAAAATTCGGTTCATGCGCTTCAGGTCCAGCACCACGCTGCCTGAATAAACCGGAGCCGACCCGCCGTACCCCAAATTTTTCCCGGTGGAGACCGCATAGATCGGGATTTTGTAATGGTTGGCAATGCGAACCACCTGCTGAACTTGCTCGACGCTATCCGGAGCGACGGCCGCCGACGCCACCAGTTCATCGCTCTCGCCCCAAAATGGCGAGTACGCATCTTTATAAAGCGCCACGTCGCCGTCGTCCGTAAACACCCATTCCTTCCCGACGGCCTGTTCGAACTTCGCAATCGCCGCCGAAAAATCGGTGCTGCTCACTCCGGGCGGAATTCGCATCGCGCAATCCTCGCGTGGTTGGAACGCAGTGCTGTAGGCCTTTTACAATCGTTTTACTGGCGTCACGTCTTGTCGCTTTTGGTTCGGCGTGGAGCGCCGGGAGCGATAACCCACGTCACCAACTGCTCCGCGCTTTCTCCAGTGCTATCGGCTTGGCTCGAAAACCATGCTTTCGTCGCACGGCCCCGCTCCGCCGGAAATTGCGCCACCAACTCAGCCATGTGCCCTGGCCATTGGCGGTCGCTCCTTTCCATCTCACGCGCGCGTGTCAGAAGCTCGTCCGGCCCGGAAAACTCGTGCTCCATTCGACTTTCCCGCGCGCGCTTGACGCCTTCGGCTAGCGTGGCGACAGTCGCGAATTTTGGCCGGTGATCCACTCGCATCGTGACCCGCATTCCCGCATCGCGCGCCAGCATCTCCAGGCAAAAGATTGGTCCCGCCGCCGTCATTCCCGCAATCGCCGCGGGTTCCTGCTTCCATCGATCGTAGAGATCGTTGAACCAGACACCGGTGATGTCGCCGCGAATGCCGCATATTGCGAGCCCCCGCCGCTCCAATTCGTCCGCGAACGCTCTGCATGCCGCGTACCGTTCGTCGAAAATCACTTTGTAGACTGGCAGCGCCCCGGCCTCCGGCTTATCGACCGCCGCAAAAAGCTCGCGCGACACTCCCGCTCGAGCGGCGATCGGCAAGCTCAGCGCCGCCACGCCCAGATGCAGAAATTCCCGTCGATTCGTCATGGGGCACCCCGTGTGCGTCCGGTATATCACTCCATGCGCGCCTGTCAAGAAAGTTCGCTCCAAGTCAATCAGAGAGGCGGGTCGGCTAACGGTGACGGAATTGTACGGAAGTAATCTCACCAACGCGGCAAGTTCGCTCAATCGCTGATGGTGGGAGTTTTTCGTTCTTCGATCATGTTCCCTCGCGGCATCCTTTCAATACAACGCGCCCTGTCGCCTGGCGATACCCTTCCGCCGGTCCACTCGCGATTCGCGCCGCATAACGTTATGCTCCACACAACCGTCATCACCTCGCGCGCATCCGAAAGCCAGCCGCCATGGATTGCCCAATGGGTTACAAATGACGCGACCTCTCGCGCAGCTCGCTTCGCTAATTTTTCTGCCGCTGCTTCTCGCCGCGGCCGCAACGGCGCAAAAGGACGCCTCCGCCCCGCCGCCGTCTCTTGCGCATGATTCTCACGCCGGCATCACTATATCGGCCGCGCCGGTAACCGATACGTCTCGCGCCAAGCACGTCTTCGGCAGAGCGAACCCACTCCCGGCCGGCATCTTGCCTGTCGAGGTCTTCCTTCGAAACGACTCCGCCGAACCCGTTCAAATCGGCCTCGATTCGATTGAACTCGATATTCACTATCAGAACGGGCGCATGGACGGCGTCGAATCGCTTCCTCCCGCCCAAGTTGCGCTCCTCATCGCCCACCCCCACGGAAATCCGCAAGCGCCCCGCACGCGCCGGTTCCCCATCGGGTCTGAAACCGTGAAGGACAAGAAAGTGGACGAACTCGCGGACGTTCTCCGCCCGCTCGCGCTAAACTCCGATATTGTCCCCCCGATGGGGGCGGTCCACGGGTATCTCTTCTTTGATGTCCAGCACGATCTATCTCTCGTTGGCCGGTCCAGCCTCTACATTCCGGACGCCGTGATCGTTCCGTCTAAGAAGCCTCTGATCTTCTTTGAGGTGTCCTTCGCCACGCCATGAGCGAGGGAGTCGCTCCCAGGCCCGGTCGCTGGCGGCTCCCAGGCCGGTTCCAACAATTTGCCCAATCGGCGCCCGTGAATGCTCAAAATGTGCATCTAACCAATCTCCGGGCCTCGCAACGTGCTGTGGCCGCCCTGTTTGCGTGGTTTTACGAATAGACGCGATGGCCTCACGCGTGCTGCCGTTAACCGTTTTTGCTGTCGGCGGCCAGCGCTTTGAGCGGCCCTTGATCGGTACGGGGATCGAGTACGGAGACCGGTACTGGAACCAGCCGCGTCGTTCGCAGTTGTGCTTTCGCGCATTTGGGTTGGCCTGAAATGGGAGGAGAAAGCTAGGCCGAACATGCTCGATCACTTAGCTAACCGAAAAGCCGGCGACCGCCCGAGGCCCGTAATTGCCCCGGCAGCTATCCGCGCGTATGATGTTGCTTCTATGCTTCGCGGCCTTCGATCGCTCTGCGTTTTGGTACTAGCAGTGGCGACGCTCGTTTGCGTGCGGCCCGCCGCAGCCGCCGATGTTCCTCAGATTTTCCCGCTCAGCGAAGTGAAACCCGGCATGGCCGGTGTGATGTATACGGTTATGCAGGGCGATCAGATTCAAAAAATCGACCTACAGGTAATCGGCGTGCTCCAAAACGCGCTCGGTCCGAAGCACGACGTGATCCTGGTCAAGCTTCTCGGACCGCAAGCTGAAGAGAGCGGCGTTGTGGCCGGCATGAGCGGCAGCCCGGTTTACATCGACGGCAAGCTGGTCGGCGCGCTTTCTTTGAAGCTCGGCGCGTTCACCAAAGACGCCATCGGCGGCGTCACGCCGATCGCGGACATGCTGCAGGTCGCGCAGTACCGCACGCCTTCGACGCTTCGGAATGCCGAAGCCGCGCCCTCCAAAGGCCATAGCCGCACGGCGGATTCCGCCGCTCAGCCGCCATCCCAACCGTCCGCGGTCGCCTGGCCCAGCCGCTATCGCGTCCCGCTCTCTTCTGGATTCGCGCAGCCAGTCGCCGCCGGCGGACAATTTCTCGTCCCCATCGAAACGCCGCTGGTGACCACCGGCCTCTACCCGCAAACATTTGCGTGGTTCAATAAGCAGTTTTCATCGTTTGGCATGGCCGCGATGGCCGGAGGAACCGCGCCGTCTTCGCCGGCCGACTTGAATGTCAAGCCCGGCGAAATGGTCGGCATCGATTTGATCCGCGGCGATCTCTCCATCAGCGCGGGCTGTACCGTCACAACCATCGAAGCCAATCGCATTCTTGCCTGCGGGCATCCGCTCTTCGGTTTCGGAGCCGTGCAGATGCCCATCTCCGCGGCCCACGTGGTCATGACTCTCGCGTCAGCGCAAGCTTCAACGAAGGTCATCACCACCGGCGGCGTGATCGGCACGCTCACGCAGGATCGCCAGACCGCCATTAGCGGCACGCTCGGAGCTGGTCCGGCAATGGTCCCCGTCAATCTGACGCTCGAAACGCCCGACGGCGAAAACATGTATCACTTCGAAGTGGTGCAGAGCCCGCAATTAACGGCCCAGCTCGTCGCCACCGCCGCCTTCAATGGCATCACCGGCAGCGCTGCCTACGACCAGAGCACCACGTTGCAGCTCGACGGCAATATCGAATTGAAGGGCCACGCGCCGGTGCGCCTCCAGGATCTTTTTGCGCCCACCGACCAATCCACTCCCGCGGGTTTCTTTCTGGCCACTTCCGTCGAATCGGATTTCGCGCAGATCTATTCGAATCCCTACGAGCTGCCGCAAATCCAGCGCGTCGATCTCACCGTGAAAGCTCTCCCCGACCGGCGCTGGGCCATGATCGACGACGCTTGGGTGGAAAAAAGCGAAGTGCAGCCGGGCGAATCCGTGAAAGTTCGCGTGCTGCTCCGGCCCTATCGCGGCGCGCCGTTCATTCAGGAAATCCCGATCACCATTCCGGCGCAGACCGCTCGCGGCACCCTCGAACTGGTCGTCAGCGATGCGGCATTTTTGAACCGCAACGTGCAAAGCCTGGCGTATACATCGCAAGGCCA
>JAGWRH010000153.1 GCA_028876695.1 Acidobacteriota bacterium
CCACTTTGCCGTCGTTCGACGGATTGAGCCCCAGGTCCGAAGTGCGAATGGCCTTTTCGATGGGCGCGACGGCGCCGGGATCCCACGGGGAGATGACGATCATGGCGGCGTCCGGAACGTTGAGGGTGCCGAGCTGGTTGATGGGCATGGGCGTGCCGTGGTAATCGACGCGAATCGCGTCAAGCAGCGCGACATTCGCGCGCCCGGTGCGCACGCTGGCGAGATCCCTGCGGAAATCCTCGACAGCTTTTTCCATGCGCGCTTTGGCTTGCGCCAGGGCGTCCTTGCTGGTTGCAATCGTGGTCATCGCCGCATTCGCCTCCGCCGAATCGGTTTCAGGATGCCGTCACCATCGAGCCGACTCCGTCTCCCAGGACGACTCGCTTCAAATTTCCCGCGACATTCATGTTGAAGACGACGATGGGCATTTTGTTGTCCATGCAGAGAGAAATCGCCGTCGAATCCATTACCGATAGCTCCTTCCGCAGCACATCCATGTACGTGATGCGCTCGAACATTCTCGCCCCGGGTACTTTTTCCGGATCGGCATCGTAGATGCCGTTGACGCGCGTCGCCTTCAGGATTACATCGGCTTTGATTTCCATCGCGCGCAGGGCCGCGGCAGTGTCGGTGGAAAAGTACGGATTGCCGGTGCCGCCGGCGAAGATTACGACGCGTCCCTTTTCCAGGTGCCGCGTGGCGCGGCGGCGGATGAACGGCTCGGCCACCTGATGCATTTCGATCGCGCTCATCAGGCGCGTGTGGCAACCGGTTTTTTCGAGGGCGTCCTGCATGGCCAGGCCATTGAGAACGGTCGCGAGCATACCCATGTAATCGCCCGTGGCGCGGTCGATATCCAGTCCCTGCTGGCGCGCGCCGCGAAAGATGTTGCCGCCGCCGACGACTAGCGCCACTTGCACTCCAAGCTGCTGGACGGATTTGATTTCGCGCGCGATGGAATCGATGGTTTCGGCGTGAATGCCGAATTGCTCCGGGCCGGAGAGCGACTCGCCGGACAGCTTCACCATGATCCGCCGGTACACCGGCGGTTTGCCTTCAGCGGCCGCTGCAGTGGGAGTATTGGATGCGCTCATCGAGTCCGGTGCGAGCACCCTACCACCCCAACGGCCGGGTGCGGGCCGGAGAGGACCTGCGATGGCACGCGGGAGCTCGCGGAGATTCTAGCAGAGAAATACGACGCGCGAGACACCAGACAAATCGGTGGGGCGAATCGCGGCACGGGCGAAATCAAACCGCATCGCGGGCCGGCCGAAAAACCGCTCACGCCGGGGTAGAAGGCTCCGCGGCAGGCGCGGTGCCATCCGAATCGCCGACCTTGAAACGCGCGAAGCGGCGAATGGCGATGTTCTCGCCGAGCTTGGCGATGGCCTGGTCGACCAGTTCCTTGATGGTCAGTCCCTCGTCCTTGATGAAATGCTGCTCGTAGAGACAATTCTCTTCGTAGAACTTCTCCAATTTGCCGCTGACGATCTTCTCGATTACGGGTTCGGGCTTGCCGGCGGCTTTCGCTTCTTCAAGGTACGTCTGCCGCTTTTCGTCCAGCACCTCTGGAGTCACTTCTTCGCGGCGAAGGAAACGCGGATCGAGCGCGGCGATATGCATCGCCACGTCGTGAGTCAAGCGCTGAAAATCCTCGGTACGCGCCACGAAGTCGCTCTCGCAATCGATTTCCACCAGCACGCCGATTTTCCCGCCGGCGTGTATGTACGAGGTCACCAGACCTTCGGTCGTGGCGCGCTGGGCTTTCTTCGCGGCCGCCACCTGCCCTTTCTTTCGGAGAATGCCAACGGCTTCTTCCAGGTCGCCGGCGGCCTCGACGAGCGCGGTACGGCAGTCCATGACTCCCGCACCGGTTTTTTCGCGCAACTCCTTTACCAGTTGCGCGGAGATGTTTGCTTTTCCTGTTTCGGGTGCTGTCGACATTGCTATCTCAATTCCTTTGAGTTTCAGTTTCGGATTCGCAGCCGCGGAATCGGCCTGCACAGAGATCGAACGGGCCGGATTCGGTAGTGTTTTATGCTGCCCGACGGCTTGGAAGACCTAGCGCCGGGCGGCTTCGTCGTCGCCGGCGGGCGCGGCGGCGCCTTCATCTTCAGGCACGGCTTCCGTTGGCTCGCCTTCGACGAAATCGCCTTCCTGCTGCTCGTATTGCTCGTAGGCGCTGGTGTCGACGTACTCGGGAGCGCCTTCGAGCTCGCCCTCGGCGGTCTTTTGTTCGGCGATTTGCGATTGCTCAAAAGACTGGCGTCCGGTAAGCACGGCTTCGGCGATTTTCGAGGTGAACAGGCGAATGGCGCGCAGCGCGTCGTCGTTACCCGGAATGACCCAATCGACCAGATTCGGATCGCAATTGGTGTCCACGATGGCGACCACTGGAATGCCCATGCGACGCGCCTCGCGGACGGCGATCACTTCCGAGTTGGGGTCGATCACGAACATCGCGTCGGGCAGCGAGGCCATGTTCTCGACGCCGGCGAAATTCTGCTGCAGATGCTTCAGTTCGCGATCCAGGCGCGCGCCTTCTTTTTTGGAGAATTCGGCCATGCGGCCGTCTTCCGACATGCTTTTCAGCAGTTTGAGGCGCTTGATCGATTTCTGCAGCGTGACCCAATTCGTTAGAGTTCCACCGAGCCAGCGGTGGTTCACGTAGAACATGCCGCAGCGCTGCGCCTCTTCGGAGATGGCTTCCTGCGCCTGGCGCTTGGTGCCGAGAAACAGGATACTTTTGCCCGCGGCGGCCTGGTCGGAGACGTAGCGAGCCGCTTCGCGGAACATTTTCAATGTCTTCTGAAGATCGATGATGTGAATGCCGTTGCGCTCGCCGAAAATGTATTCCTTCATTTTCGGATTCCAGCGCCGCGTCTGGTGGCCGAAATGAACGCCGGCCTCCAGCAGTTCCTTCATTGTAATTTCTACCGCCAAAGGATCTCCTTTTCTTAAAGGGACGCTTCGCTCCGGAGAACCGGACAGCGTCCTTTTGCGCCGGTAGCTTGCCGGCCGAGAATTTTCACTGCTCCAACATTCGGCAAGCGATCCCCGCCAAAAGATTCGCCACGGATCGCTCTGCTTGGACGCACGCTTGGGTCTCCCCAAGCGCACGCCGAAGCCGATAAACGATTCTAACGCTTGCTGTACTGGAAGCGGCGCCGAGCGCCCTTCTGCCCGTACTTCTTGCGTTCCTTCATGCGCGGATCGCGCGTGAGGAATCCATTCGTTCGCAACGCGGGACGCAGCTCGGGATTTAGAAGCGAGAGAGCGCGCGACAAACCCATGCGCACAGCTCCGGCCTGGCCGCCAATTCCGCCGCCTTTCACTTGCGCGTTGACCTCAACTTGATCGAGCATCTGCGTGAACTTCAGCGGCTCGACCGCGGCGGTGTGCCAGGCGACGTTGCGAAAATATTCGTCCACGGGACGGCCATTCACGGTAAAGCGCGCCGCTCCCGGTTTGATATAGACGCGGGCGATGGCTTCGCGCCGCCGGCCCGTGCCGTAAAACTGTTTTCCGCCTGCTACTGAACTGCCAGCTGAACTCAAATTTCCTCCCATACGTTACGCCGCGGATGAAAGCAGGCGCGCGCGGCGGAACCGGCCGCGCATTCGAATTGCCAGAATCTCTCTCGCAAGATTACAGCGCAACCGGTTGGGGCTTCTGTCCAGCGTGGCGCGCCAGCGCCTCACTGCCAGCATATACGCGCAACTTCTTCGCGCGACGGGCGCGCAGCTTGTTTTTCGGCAGCATCCCGACCACCGCTTCGCGAACGACCTCTTCCGGCCGGCGCTGCAGCAACGTTCGCACCGGAATTTCCTTTAATCCGCCGGGATAACCGCTGTGCCGCCGGTACACCTTCTGATCGAGCTTGTTGCCTGTCAATCGCACGCGATCGGCATTGATCACGATCACGTGATCCCCGCAATCCAGATATGGCGTAAAATTCGGCTTGTCTTTACCAATCAGAATTCGCGCCACGCGCGTGGCTACGCGCCCCAGAACCTGGTTGCCTGCATCCACCACGAACCAGTTCTTGCCCACCGAAAGATCTTCGGCCTCCCGGCCCTTGGGAATATGAGTCCGCATCTGCCCAGTCACACCTTTCCTTCTTAGACAAACGCGTATTCTACGCTAGCAGCGTGCGGCCTGTCCACCGGAATCGCGGAAATGCTGGGCGCGCAAAGCTCAGCTCCAGAAGGAATATTCGCCGAGATCCAGAATGGAGCCGAGCGAGGTGAAACGCGCGCTAGTGGCTGGACGGAGCGGTGATTTCTTGCTCGGGTCCCCAGCCAGATACGGCGCTCACAGACGTGATTCGCAG
>JAGWRH010000154.1 GCA_028876695.1 Acidobacteriota bacterium
CCCGCGATACGTGTGCAATTCGTCGAGTACGACGAACCGCAAATTCTCGAACAGCCGCGTCCATTTCGTGTGATGCGGCAGGATTCCGGTGTGCAGCATATCGGGGTTGGTCAGGATCACGTGGCCGCGCTCGCGGATCGCCCGGCGTGCGTCGCTGGGTGTATCGCCATCGTAGGCGAACACGCCGAATCGGTCTTCGAGACGCGTGGCCAAATCGTGAAGCTCCGCCAGTTGGTCCTGCGCCAGCGCTTTCGTCGGGAAAAGGTAGAGCGCGCGCGTATCCGCGTTTTCCAGCACCGCATTCAAAACCGGCAGGTTGTAGCAGAGCGTCTTTCCTGATGCCGTCGGCGTGACGACCACGAAATCGTTCTCCGAACGGGCCATCTCCGCCGCCGCGGCCTGGTGCGAATACAGCTGTTCGATGCCTTTGGCGCCATACGCCTCCTCTAGCTCCGGCCGCACCCATTCCGGCATGGGACGAAACTCCGCGTCGCGAGCTGGTATGTGCCGTATCGCCGTGAATACCTCGTCGCTTCGGTATTTTGCTGTAAGGGCCGCGAGCGCGTCTTGAACGCTGTCGAGAGTTGCAGAACCTCGTACCGCCAGACTTCGCGTTCCCGTTGCCATTTACCCTCCGACCGTGGTCAGTTCGCGCACTTTACCGTTCCGCTTCGCTTTTTGTTCGCTAAGCTAACACGTAGTAGATCGGCAGCGCAAGCAATTTACTGCTCCATCGCGCGGTAGTTTCGAATCGCCCTCAATCCGGCAACGATCTTTTGCAAACCCTGTCTACTGAATTACTTGCCACGGTAGCCTGCGCAGATCTCACGTCTAATACGGTAAGAGGGCATCGCATTTGCATAACCTGAAATCGCAACTCGCAAGCAGATTTCTTGGGTGGCAGGCGCTCGTTGGCCTCCCGGCCTGGGGTCAAAACCCCACTCTGACGGCGCCATCGAATTCCGACCTACCTAGTTTCTCGGACCGTTGTTAATTCCATTGCTAGATTGATGCAGTTGGTGGGGTAGGGGGCTGAGGCGCACCACGCGCCTCAGCTTTGTCTCTGAGCCTCCACCTGTTCACGCTCCCATCCAGAGCTTTATTCTGCTGTAAAATGGGCCATCGGCCTCGCAGGCCTCCGATGCCCGATGAACTGATCCACGACTGGAATACGTTTGCCGGCCCAGAAATCCTTCCGGGACGCCGCGTGACGCTCAACGACGAGACATTGCGCGACGGGCTGCAGAATCCCTCCGTCCGCGACCCTTCGATCTCCGAAAAAATCGAAATTCTTCATCTAATGGAAGCGCTGGGCATCGACCTCGTCAATATCGGCCTGCCCGGTGCCGGTCCTCGCGCCCTGGCCGACACCGTAGCGCTGGCGCGCGAAATCTACGGCTCGCGCATGAGGATGCGCCCCAACGTCGGCGGCCGCACTCACAAACAAGACATTCAGGCGATGATCGACGTCTGCGAGCGCGTCGGCCATCCGATGGAATGCGCGATGTTTCTCGGCTCCAGTCCCATTCGCCGCCTCGTCGAGGACTGGAGCGTCGATCACCTGCGCCGCACCACCGAAGAATCGGTGAAATTCGCGGCCGACGCGGGATTACCTGTCATGTACGTTACCGAGGACACGACCCGCACCGATCCCGAAACCGTCGTCGCTCTATATTCGTCCGCTATTCGCGCCGGCGCGCGCGCCATCGTGCTCGCGGACACTGTCGGCCACGCCACGCCCCGCGGCGCCTTCAACCTCGTGAAATTCGTGATCGAAAATGTCGTGGAGCCCTCGCGCGAAAAAGTCCGCGTCGATTGGCACGGCCACAACGACCGCGGGCTCGCCGTCGCCAACTCGCTCGCAGCCATCGCCGCCGGCGCGCACCAGGTCCACGGCACAGCCCTGGCCCTCGGTGAACGCGTCGGCAATACGCCCATGGAGTTGCTCCTCGTGAACCTGCGGCTGTTTGGACTGATCGACCGCGATCTCTCGCAAATGAAAAAATATTCCGAGACCGTCGCGCGCGCCACCGGCACGGTGATTCCACCGAACTACCCGGTCATCGGCCAGGACGCCTTCCGCACCGCCACCGGTGTGCACGCCGCGGCCATCGCCAAAGCCTATAAGAAGGGTGATCTGCATCTCGCCAACGCCATTTATAGCGGCGTGCCCGCGCATCTTTTTGGCCTCGAGCAAGTAATCGAGATCGGGCCCATGAGCGGCCGCTCCAACGTGATTTTCTGGCTCGAAAAACACGGCATAGCTCCGGCCGATGACGCGGTGGATCGCATTCTTCTCGCCGCGAAGCAATCCTCGCGCATTCTCACCGAAGACGAAATCCTCGCCCTCGCCGGCTCCTCTGCCCAATAGGACTTCGCAAGTCCGCGAAAACCCGGTGTAGCGGCCGCCTAAGCGGGCGCGGTTCGCTTGCTTTTCCCTCCGCATCGCCTGTCTAATATCCAGATGGGTTCCGCTTCACCCGCTGTGGATATCACTGTCCGTCCACTCGTCGAACGCGACCTCGACGAAACTGCCCGCATCATCCGCCTCGCGTTCGCCACGTTCCTCGGCCTCCCGCCCGACGATCCTCGCCGTCCCGCCGATAGCGATTACGCGCGCTCGCGCTGGGCTGCCGATCCATCCTCAGTCCTTGCCGCCGAACATGCCGGAAAACTCATCGGCTCGAATTTCGCCGCTAATTGGGGCAGCTTCGGTTTCTTCGGCCCGCTCACGGTCCATCCCGACTATTGGGACCGCAAGGTTGGGCAGCACCTGCTCGCGCCGACCATGGAAATTTTTCGCCGCTGGGGAAATCGTCATCTGGGACTCTACACCTTCGCGCACAGTCCCAAGCACATATCGCTGTATCAGAAATTCGGTTTTTGGCCGCGCGACTTGGTCGCAATTATGGCCATGGAGGTCCCGCCTGCGCCCGCGTATTCCGCCGCTGCCGCTTCCGATTCCGACACAGCGTATTTCTCGCTGGTTGCTCCCGCGCGTCGCGGAGAATTGCTGGTGGAGTGCCGCTTGCTCACCAACGCCGTCTTCGAAGGCCTCGATCTGGATCGCGAAATCCGCTCCGTGGCCCAGCAGAACCTGGGCGACACGATTCTGCTCTTCGATAATTCGCGCCTCGTCGCCTTCGCCGTGTGCCACACGGGGCCGGGCAGCGAAGCCGGCTCCGGCGTCTGCTACGCGAAATTCGCTGCTGTGCGTCCCGGTCCGCGCTCCGCGAACCATTTCGACCGATTGCTCGATGCGATCGAGCATTTTGCCCGCGCCAAATCCGCCGCGAAAATCACTGCCGGCGTGAACTTGGCGCGCCGCGAAGCCTATCAGCAGATGTTCGTACGCGGCTTTCGCACCTCCATGCAAGGTGTTGCCATGGAAACCGGCGCCGCTGATTCCGGCTACAATCGCGCGGGCGTGTACATCCTCGACGACTGGCGCTAAAATCGTCGCCACGAGTCATGAAGCCCTCTTCGCATCCGTCGTGTCGCCTCTAGCATGGCCACTCTTTATGCACGCGCGACGGACGATGCGATCGCCAGGATTGCCGCCAATGCAGGTTGCGTCCGTGGCCTTGCCTGGATCGAAAAAAGTTCAACCTGGCTCACCGAGCAGCAAATCCGTTTAACGGAAATCCCCGCGCCGGAACTCGAAGAATCGCGCCGCGCCGAGGCGGTTAAAGCGCTTTTCGCCGCCTGCGGTTTCAAAACCTCCATCGATTCCACCGGTAACGTCGTCGCCGAGCGTCCTGGCTCCGATAAACACAGCGTCATACTCTTCGCCGCGCATATCGATACCGTTTTCCCGCCAAACACCGACGTCCGCGTGGCCCGCGAAGGCTGGCGATTGATCGGGCCGGGAATTTCCGATAACGGCGCGGGCGTCGCCGCAATTGTGGGTCTGGCGCACGCGCTGCACGAGTCGCGCGTCGAGAGTTCCAGAACGATTGTGCTCGCCGGCGACGTGGGCGAAGAAGGCGAAGGAAATTTGCGCGGCATCCGTCGCCTTGTCGAGACCTATGGATCGCGCCTCGCGGCGGTCGTCGCCGTGGATGGGCCCTCCATCGACTACATCACCACGCAGGGTATAGCTTCGCGGCGCTTCGAAATCCGCATCTCTGGGCCGGGAGGACACAGCTGGTCCAACTTTGGCGCGCCGAATCCCATCACGGCGCTTTCGCGAGGGATCGTACGCTTTTCTTCCGTGCCGCTTCCGCGCGGCGGCGATCCGCGAAGTTCGTATAATTTCGGCGCTATCAACGGCGGCAGCGCAGTGA
>JAGWRH010000155.1 GCA_028876695.1 Acidobacteriota bacterium
GTTCCGGCGGCTGAACTGCAGCGAGTGACATGCGCGACGCTGGGGTTTTTGTTCGCGCAGGTGCTGACCGTGGATGAAATGATCGAGAAGATTGAAGCGAAGCCGCGCGCCGCAACGGCAAATTAAGAACGATCCTCGGGGGCGAGAACCAAACTTAATCGATGAGTTTTTCAGCGCAGAGTCAGTTTGAATTTCGGCCTCTTGTGTCACGATCAAGAAAATTGAAACTGACCCGCAATGAGATTCGGGCCATTCATTTTCTGTCCGGCTGCCCGATGGAACTCACCGTCGCCGACGCGATGCAGCTTTTCGGCGGACGGGGCGCTTTGCAGCGCGCGGTTTGCGAGCTTTTGCCCTAGCTGCCCGCTTCGCCGTCTTTGGCCGCGTGGCGGTTTTCTTGCGGCGCGCCGCCGCCGTCTTTGCCTGCCCGGGAAATTGCGCGATGGTCGTGTCAAAGGCATGCTTCACGAGCTTATCGAGCGACCATCCGCGCGCCTCGTGATTCAGGACTTCGATTCCCCACGGACCGTCGTAACCGGCTTTCAGCATCAGGCTAACGAACCGCTTCGGCACGAACTCTCCTTCGCCACAGAAGAGGCGGTGATTGACGGTATCTTCGTGCAGGCTCCAGGAACATTCGCGCGTGCCGTCATTCACTTCGACGGAGGTGATGTATTTCAGCGGCATGCGCGCCACTTTTTCGTAGGGAATTTTGAGCTTGGCGATGTGCCACAAGTCGAGGCAGATGCCGCCATTCGATTCGCCCGCGCCCTTGACGAGTTCGACGGCTTTTTCAACCGAATCGATGTCGCAAAACGGCATCAATTCCCATCCGACGAGCGTGCCGTGCTCGGCGCCCTCGCGACAGAGCGCGCCGAACGCATCGATCACCTTGGACATTGGGGCGTCCGTCTTGACGAAACTGCCGACCTTCACGTGATGAGCGCCAAACGCTTCGGCGGCTTCGAGAAGCATTTTCTTGGTGATGTCCGATTGGAATTTCTGTTCGCCTTCGAGGAAAAAGTCGCCCAGGAACTCGAGTTCGATGTGGCGGATGCCGTGGTCGTCCATGATCCGCTTCATTTCTTTCAGGCTGCGCTTCCGCAGGGTGTGCTCCAGGTCGGCGTGCCAGATGCCGATGCCGGTGAATCCGGCGCGCGCGGCGGCGGCGACGCGGTCCTTGAAATCCCACGGGCTGTATTCGCGGTCGGAATGGGGCTGCGCCCGGCCGGAAATGGTCCAATAAGACGCCAGCAGATCGAAATGTTTCGCCATGGCTCGTTTGCTCCCGGAAAAGGCTGTGCGAGATGCTATGACGAGGCGAAGCGCCAGTCAATGCGCCGGACGCGCCGGATGATATGAAACGCGCGAAAGGTGCTGGGTCAGTTTGAATTTTGACTGCTTATGTCACGATCAAGAAAATTCAAACTGACCCGCTGCACGTGATAAGCGGGGCGGTGACATGAGTAACGGGATGCTATTCTCTACGATTCATCGTTGGGAGGTCGCATGCTGCTGGAGAAGCGAGTGGCCATTGTGACCGGTGCGGGGAGAGGGATTGGGCGTGCCATCGCAAAACGATTTGCGGCGGAAGGTGCGGCGGTGGTGATGGCTTCGCGGACGGCACCGGAAGTTGAGTCGGTTGCGAAGGAAATCCGGAGCGGCGGCGGCAAAGCTGTGGCTGTGACGGCGGACGTAGCGCAGTCCGGGGACTGCGAGCGGGTCGTCAAGACGGCGCAGGACGCTTTCGGGACGGTTCACGTCCTGGTGAACAACGCGGGGATTTACGGGCCGCTAAAGCCTGTTGAGCAAGTGGCGCTCGCCGAGTGGGACGAAGTGATGGCCGTGAATCTGCGCAGCGCGTTCGTGCTTTCCCAACTGGTGCTGCCGATCATGTACGAGCAAGGATCGGGGGTGATTCTGAATGTCGTGAGCGTGGCGGCAAAGGCGGCTTATCCGCTGGGATCTGCGTACACTACATCGAAAGCAGGACTTGCAGGCTTGACGCGCACGCTGGCGGCGGAAGGGGCGCGCAGAGGCGTGCGCGTTAATGCGATTAGCCCCGGACCGGTGCTGGAGACGAAAATGTCCGAGGGCTTGCGCAGCGAATTGGGAAAGTCTCGAAACATGGATGATAAAACGATCGGCGAGCAAATGGCTCAGGGGACGCTGCAAGGAAGGCCGCAGACGGCGGATGAGATCGCGTCCGCGGCGCTATTCCTCGCGTCCGATCTGGCCAGTGCGATTACGGGGCAGATTGTGAATGTCGATGGCGGAATTGCCTTTTACTAAGGTCTTCCAGGGCGCCGTAACTCCAGCGCGCCGACCGGGCCGCAACTCGAATTCCCGCTTCCGCCAAATCGAGCCCACGCTCTCCAACCGCCCCCACGGCGTAGAAAATTCCAAAAAGCAGCATCACTACAAGAAATAACATGCCGAACAAGACTTCGGCTGCGAGCATTTCGCGCACGAAGTACAGTTGCAGGACGAAAAGAACCACCAGCGATGAAATAAACCACTTGCGAAACAGCTTGTTACGCAGCAACTGCGCTGAAATGTTCCCCATCCGGTCCCAGAGCGTTTTCATTTTTTCGTGTACCTCACCTCCTCTACGGCTTTTGATGCACGATGCACACCAAAAGCTACAGAGTAGAAGTGGCGAGTTTTGAGGCGCTTCTGATATTTCGATCGGGCGAGAACGGGAAAAATCTTTCTTTCGCGGAAGAATTGATGCGAGTAGTTACAGTACTCACGTGAGGCGATCGTCCGGAAACGCCGTCAGGTATCGCGCTTCTCCGATGGTTCTAGGACGCGAGTAGTAGGACTGGGCCCAAGCCGGCGTGAGATCAGCACGGACCGCACATGTATCGCGGAACTCTAGCGGACCTCAAACGGATAGCGGTCCTGCGCGAGTACGGCATCGGCCATGCGGCGGCGGAGCGCGATCACGTCCAGCGGAGCATGTTTGGCTAAACGACGCAACGCGGCGAGCAGCGTCGCGAGCGTATCGCCGGTTTCGGTAGCGGCCAAGGCGGTGCGGGCGTCTTTCTCGACTTCGTCCATCGCATCATAGATGAAGGCACGCGTGGCGTCGGACATCGCGCCGGCGCCCTGAGAGCGCGCCGCTGCCGCCTTCTGGGCGCGGCGGAGAGCCGATTCCATGGCGTAGATGTTCATTACGATATTCGCGAGCGAGGCGACGATTTCCTGCTCGTTCGCCAGCTTATCGCGGAATTTTTCGAGGGCCGTGCCGGAGGCGAGCAGGAAAATCTTCTTAGCTTGCTCGACGGAGCGCTGCTCTTCCCCGAGAGCGCCCCCTGGCGACTCCTGGAAAGGCGGTCCGGCCAGGAGTTCGTCGCGCA
>JAGWRH010000156.1 GCA_028876695.1 Acidobacteriota bacterium
CATCGCCGGCGCCGAAGACCATTACGGCGACATGGATTTCAAAGTTGCCGGCACGCGCCAGGGAATCACCGCGCTGCAAATGGACATCAAAGTCACCGGCGTGAGCATCCCGATGATGCGCGAAGCGTTGGCGCAGGCCCGCAAGGCCCGTTTCGAGATTCTGGACACGATGGAACGCACCATCTCCATCGCGCGTCCCGAAATTTCCAACTACGCGCCGCACCTGCACATGCTCACGATTCCCACGGACAAGATTCGCGACCTAATCGGCCCCGGCGGAAAGAAAATCCGCGCGATCACCGAATCCACGGGCGTGAAGATCGACGTGATGGACGACGGCCGAGTACACGTCTTCGCCAGCAATGGCACCGCCGCCGAAGCCGCTCTGAAAATGATTCAGGACGTAACCGCTACGGCGGAAATCGGCAAGACCTATCTCGGAACCGTCGTGCGCATCGCGGAATTCGGCGCCTTTGTCGAGCTTTTCCCCGGCACCGACGGCTTGCTGCACATCAGCGAAATCGCCGAGCAGCGCATCCGCTCCGTGCGCGACGCGCTCAAGGAAGGCGATCAAATCCTCGTGAAGGTGCTCGCCATCGAGGGCAATAAGATTCGCCTGAGTCGCAAAGCCGTGCTGCGCGAGCAGCGCGACAAGCAGCAGAAGACGGAAGCCGCGGGGAGCTAACTCCCCCGCCAATCTCCGCTCGCGCTCGAAGGGAACGAAACCCGCGGTTTCTTTCCCTCGGGTTCTCTCTGCCTCGGGCCCATCGACTGGCGCCACGCCGCTGCTCGCATAGTTTGCGGCGGCTTTCACATGGTCGCGCCAGCCGAATACAGCAGTCCGAGTGGAGCGAGCCACCGCTCCCTCGCGCGTCACGATCCGCTCGGCGAGACGCGCTCGATCGACGCGCCAAGCCCGCGCAACTTCTCCTCAATTCGCTCGTAGCCGCGGTCGATGTGATACACGCGGTCGATCGTGGTGGTGTTATTCGCCACAAGGGCCGCAAGGACCAAGCTCGCGCTGGCCCGCAGATCGGAGGCCGTCACCGGCGCGCCCGTCAGAGGCGTGGGCCCGGTCACCACGGCCGAGTTTCCCTCGATGTGAATGTTCGCGCCCATGCGCAACAGCTCGACGGCGTGCAGCATGCGATTTTCGAAAATCGCTTCGCGGATGTGCGAAACACCCTCTGCCTGCGTAGCCAGCGCCATGAACTGCGCCTGCATGTCCGTGGCAAAGCCGGGATATTCCTGGGTGATCACGTCGGCCGCGAGCAGCTTTTTCGGCGCGCGCACGCGCAAAATTGAGTTATCCGCCGCGTCGCACCGGATATCCACACCGCATTCCCGTAATTTCGCAATCAGCGCTCCCAAGTGATGCGGCGCGCAATGCGTCAGAGTAATCTCCCCGCCAGCCATCGCTCCGGCCACCAGGAACGTGCCTGCCTCGATGCGATCGGGGATGATGGTGTGTTCGGTGCCGTGCAATTCCTTCACGCCTTCGATCCAAATCGTGGGCGTGCCCGCTCCCTCGATCTTCGCGCCCATTTTGACGAGCAGCTCGGCCAGGTCGCCGATCTCCGGTTCCAAAGCAGCGTTCTCCAAAATTGTCTCGCCCTCCGCGAGCGCCGCCGCGGTAAGGATATTCTCAGTTCCTGTCACAGTAATCCTAGGAAATCGGACGCGCGCGCCGCGCAGGCGTTCGGCTCGTGCCTGGACGTAACCATGATCCACCGAAATTTCTCCGCCCAGTGCTTCGAGCGCCTGAATGTGCAGATCGATCGGACGAGCGCCAATCGCGCATCCGCCTGGCAGCGATACGCGCGCGCGCCCGAACCGCGCCAGTAACGGCCCAAGCGTCAGCACGCTGGCTCGCATGGTCTTCACCAACTCGTACGGCGCCTCCGCGTGCGATACCGTCTCCGCCTGAATCGTGAACGCGCTCGGCGGAATGTCCGGGCTTTCCACGCGGCAGCGCATGTGCGCGAGCAGTTTGGCCATCGTGACGATGTCGCGCACGTGCGGAATATTCTTCAGGTGAACAGGCTCGCGCGTCAGCAGCGCGGCGGCCATCGCCGGAAGCGCGGCATTTTTGGCGCCGCTGATTCGCACTTCTCCGCGCAGTTTGCGCCCGCCTTGTATTCTGAACTGCTCCATCTACGATCTCCGGTTCTTGGCTCGCTTTTCGCTCTTATTCGCCGCGTCGATTGCGCTCCGCACATGGCCCCCGCTCGCTTCGATGAATCGCCGGGCGTCGTGCGCGCTCGCGCTCGTTTTCAGCATCACGATGGCTGCCGGCAAATTGTGTCCTGTTTGACGCAAAGCGTGTTCCGCCGCGGACGCGCCTGCGCCCGTGATTTCTCTCAATATCTGCGCCCCGCGCCGCTGCAGCTTGCCGTTCGTCAATGCCAGGTAGACCATCCAGTTGTCGTACACCCGCCCCAGTCGAACCATCGAAGCTGTCGAGAGCATGTTCAGGACCATTTTCTGCGCCGTTCCGGCTTTCAATCTCGTCGATCCGGAAATCACTTCCGGTCCCGTATCCGGCTCGATCGAAATATCCGCTTGGCGCGCAACCGGCGAACCGGCATTCGACGTAACCGCGACTGTCGTTGCGCCCCTCCGCCGCGCAAACCGCATCGCGCCCAGGACGAACGGCGTTGTGCCGCTTGCCGAAATTCCCACGACGACATCTCGTCCCGAGACGCCCGCGCGGCGCAACTCCAGCGCTCCGTTCGCCGCTGAATCCTCTGCGTCCTCCGATGCGAAGCGCACCGCCCGCTCGCCGCCCGCAATAATCGCCGTCACCAAATCAGGCGTCGTGCCAAAGGTCGGCGGGCATTCCGCCGCGTCCAGCACTGCTTGCCGCCCGCTGGTTCCCGCGCCCACGTAGATCAGCCGCCCGCCACTGCGGAACGCCTTCACAATAGCGTCCACCACCTTCGCGATTCTGGGAAGCTCGCGGCGCACGGAATCCGCCACGCGCGCGTCTTCCTCGTTCATCAGACGGATAATTTCCAGCGCGCGCTTGCGATCGATTCCCCGTGAACGGGAATTTCGCTGTTCCGTTTTAGATAATTTCAATCGGATTCCCGGCCGCCTTCCCGGATTATATCGGCACACCTGCCGCAATCGCGACCCGTCGTGGCTACTTTAGAAACTTCCGCGATCGGCCTCATTCTTTCGCCCCGCGCGTACCGGAGAGGCCCAACGATTCGATGATCGCGTCGTGAACGGCCGGCCGCACCTGCCGAATCTTGTCGTTCGCGCGCGTGGGATGCACTCGATTCGTCAAAAGCACCACGAACAGCTCGCGCTCGGGATCAATCCACAACGTCGTTCCCGTAAAACCGGTGTGGCCATAGCTTCGCTCCGAGAAATACCGGCCCGACGTCGACGGCGTTACCGGCACGTCCCAACCCAGCGCGCGTTCTGAATCGCCAACCACCCGCTTCATCGTGAACTCTTCGATCGTCGCCCGCGTGACCAGCCGGCGATGCCCGTAGATCCCACCATTCAGCATCATCTGCGCGAACGTCGCGATGTCGCCGGCCGTCGAAAACAATCCCGCATGCCCCGCGACGCCACCCATGGCCCACGCATTTTCGTCGTGCACTTCACCATGCACCAATCGCCGCCGGAACGCGGTGTCTTTTTCAGTAGGCGAGATGCGCCCGCGCAAGCGTTTCGGCGGATTAAAGCAGGAATGGGCCATCTCAAGTGGCTCGAAAATGCGCTTTTGGGCAAAATGATCGAGCGATGCGCCTGTAATCGACTCAAGTATCGATCCGAGCAGGATAAATCCCAGATCGGAGTATTCCACTTGTCTATCTGGCTCGCGCTCCAGCGGGTCGGCGATAACGCGGTCGATCACCGAGCGGCGACCCTTTACTTTCTTAAAGAACTCTCGATGCGCCGCCAGCCCCGAGCAGTGCAGCAGAAGCATGCGAACGGTAATGCGTTCGCGCCAGTGCGCGTCTGGGTCGGCGGCCGCCGCGCTCGCAAATTGAGGCAGGTAATGA
>JAGWRH010000157.1 GCA_028876695.1 Acidobacteriota bacterium
CGGCCGGTCATGGCCTCTCTCGCGCGGCTCACATGCGAAATGTATCTGCTGATGGATCGAGCGCACCGCGCGGACGCATCCGGGGCGGGGAAGCGGGAATTGGATCGAATTGCGGCGCGGCAGCGTTATGAATGGCTGCTGGCGCTTCATGCCGCGGGCGAGCGCGACCTGCTCGCGCGCGGACTTGACGACGCGCACGCTTGGCTGCCGCCTTCGATCGCGAAACGCTTCGGACGCCGCCTCGAAGCCCTCGGCTGGGTGCGCGATAACGCCTGGATTCCGTACTGTCGCCGATTGCGCGTGACCTAATTTTCCGAAGCGGTCCTGCGCTTCTCACTCAGCATCGATACGCCGCTTCACACACCGCTCGCGAATTTTCTCGGAGGAAACCATGTCTCGTGCAGCACAGCGCACCACGCGCGCGCTCACCGATCAGCAGCTCGCGCAGCAAAATCAGCTGATCTCGCAATCCAACCAGCAGGGCCAGCAGGATCGCTCGTTGATGATGCCTTCGATCCAAAGCCTGCTCGCCAGCACGGGTTATACGCCGCAGCAGCAGTCGGCCATCACGCAGCAAAGCTTGGGCGCAGCGAATACCGCGTTCGACGCGCTTCGCCAGCGCGCCGCCAATCGCGTCGCCGCCACCAACAATTCCGCCGGCTTCGGCGATCTCACCGCGCAGCTCGGCCGCGAACAGGCGCAAACGGACGCCAGCCAGGCGCAGAGGAATCAGATCGCGTTCGCCAATCAGGCGCTCCGCGAGCATCTGGCCGGTCTTGGCGCGCTCGGCCAAACGTACGGCATCGATACCAACCTGCTCGGCCGCGCCATGGGCGTGCCGGCCGAATTGCTCGGCGTTCGCGAGCGCGCTTCGGAGGGCTCGACGCCCGGCGCCGGCAATCTCTTCGGCCTCGGCTCGGGAATCGGCTCCGCCGTCGGCAGCGGAATCAAAAGCCTTTTCGGCCTGTGACGAGCCCCAGCTTCGTCCTCGCCTCGGTCCGAACGCCCGGTTCTTTAAACAGGTGCCCATGCCATTCATCAATGGCAAGTTCTATATGAATCCAGCATATGGCCGCGCACTGGAGCGCGAGCGCCTCCGAGTGCCGCGGAATGGGCCAACTCCCCGATACCGGGATGGCGCTTTCTGGAGCCCGGCGAAACGCCTGCGTCCGGCGACATCGCCGCCTGGCCGTTCCACTATTCCGATGCAACCGGACACTCCGGTATAGTTGTCGGGGTCGGCAAAAACGGCCATGTAACTGCTATGGCTGCGCATCATCCCGTAACAGGCAGGTCAACGGCATGACCAGATGACGACGGCCGGCGGCATACGGCGCTGTTCGAAAATCGTCGGCGAATTCCTAGCTCTCTCGGCACTCCAGACTGGCAGCAGCCGCGGCAGCGCACGATCACCTTGGCGCAGTTTCTCGGACAGATTGCGTACGCAGTCTGCCTTTCGATGTTGCACGACATGCTCGACCCTCCCCGCCTCGCGCGTCCCGAGATCGAACCGGGGCCGAAGCGAGGGTGCTCGTTCACTATTGGCATTAACCCTTGACTATGCGCGGCTGGCGCGGAAACGACGTACCATTCGCCTGGGCGGGCCCTGGACTGGCAATCCCTCAGGGAAGCGCAATAAGCTCAAGCCACCTCGCCAGCGGGATACGATGTGACAGGGCTCTCCCACCACTGAATTCCGCTTGACAAGCACAAAGCCGTAGCCTATATAAACTCACATCTCTCTATTCTGCTAATGAATATTACGTTGTGTTTGGGGTGGGGAGTTGGACGAGGAGAGGGTGGCGCGGGCGGCGGCGATGGTGCGGTCGATGTCGGCGTCGGTGTGGGCGGCGGACAGGAACAGCGCCTCGAATTGCGATGGTGGGAGCAGGATGCCGCGCGCCAGCATTCCGCGGAAAAACGTGGCGAACATTTCGGTGTCCGAGCGTTTGGCGTCGTTGTAGTTCGATACATTGGTTGTCGGCGGATGCGGCACAGGCTCGCTGGGCACGCCGCCCATCCGTGTTGGAATGTTCGGCTGGTTTGCGCTCCTGTCGGGGTCGATACGCTCGGCCTCAGCGGGGGTCGATACTTTGTTCGCGGGCAGCGGGAGGGTGCTGCTGGGCAGGTTTAACGGCGATATTGGAGTTTCCGCTCCCGCTGCGTAGCTGCCTGTGCCCGAGCGCCTGGCGTCGTCGTAATTCGATAGTTGACTTGTCGGCGATGGCGAGACGGGCCCGGCGGATGCGCTTAGTGGTAATGTTGCACCTTCCGGCTCGGTTGTTTCCCGCGCGGCGAAAAATAAGGTGAGCAGCGAGCCGGTGGCGTTTACCTGGCCGGGAATTCCCGCTTCTCTCAGCGACGCCCGGAGACCGGCCGCGAGGCGGCTAGCCTTGGCATCCAGCGCATCATAGAGCCCCGGAGCTGCGAGCTTCGGAAGGGTCGCAAGGCCGGCGCGCATGGCCAGGGGATTACCGGAAAGGGTCCCTGCCTGATAGACGGGGCCGAGCGGGGCGACCATATCCATCAGTTCTCGACGGCCGCCGTACGCGGCAAGCGGCAGTCCCCCGCCGATAATCTTTCCAAGGATCGTCAGATCCGGGTGAATTCCGAACACTTGCTGGGCGCCGCCGTTGGTGAGGCGGAAACCCGTGATTACCTCGTCGAAGATCAGCAGCGCGCCGTCGCGTTGCGTAATTCTACGGAGTGATGCGAGGAAATCCCGAACGGGGGGCACGACGCCCATATTTGCGGCAACGGGTTCGACGATGATTGCCGCGATTTTTCCGGGATGCTGGGCGAAAAGCCGCTCGACGGCTGCGGCATCATTATATGGAGCATTCAGCGTGAGCTTGGCAAAGCTATCAGGCACACCGGGGCTCGAGGAGATCGATAGTGTAGCCAGACCCGAGCCGGCTTCGGACAAGAACGCGTCTGCGTGGCCGTGATAGCCTCCCTCGAACTTCAGGATCAGGTCGCGCTGGGTGCAGGCGCGCGCCAGGCGCACGGCCGACATGGTGGCTTCAGTTCCCGAGTTGACGAACCGAATCTTCTCGATCGATGGGATCGCGCCCGCAATCTTCTCGCCGAGCTCGATTTCGAGCGGCGAGGTCATGCCGTAGCTGGTACCGCGCTGCGCCTGGTCGGCAATCGCGGCCACAACGTCCGGATGCGCGTGTCCCAGTATCAGCGCGCCCCAGGAGCAGACGTAGTCGATGTACTCGCGACCGTCCGCATCCCACACGCGGGAACCTGCAGCGCGTTCGATGATCAACGGCTCGCCGCCGACGGCTTTGAACGCGCGAACGGGGCTGTTGACGCCGCCGACGAGGATCTTCTGGGCGCGTTCGAGAAGCGCTGAAGATCGGGGACGTTCAGGGCTCCCGTCTGGCTGGTTCGATCGTTTGGAAGGTCCGCTGGCCATGGTGAGTGCGCCCGGTCAGCAATGCTGGAGCCAGCGCGCGAGATCTTTGGCGTGATACGTCAGGATGATGGATGCGCCGGCGCGCTGGATTCCGGTGATGATCTCGAGGACGATCCGCTGCTCGTCGATCCAGCCATTCCGCGCCGCGGCTTTGACCATGGAGAATTCCCCGCTCACGTTATAGGCCGCGACCGGAACGTCGAAGCGCTCGCGGACGGCGCGAATCACGTCAAGATACGGCAGCGCGGGTTTGACCATAACAATGTCCGCGCCTTCGTCAATGTCGAGCGCCACTTCGCGCAGGGCTTCGCGAATATTGCCCGGATCCATCTGATAGCTGCGGCGGTGGCCGAATTGCGGCGTCGATTCGGCAGCTTCGCGGAAAGGTCCATAAAACGCGGAGGCATACTTCGCGGCGTAGGCGAGGATCGCGACGTCGGCAAAGCCGTTGGAGTCGAGCTTGCGGCGGATGGCGCCGACGCGTCCATCCATCATGTCCGACGGCCCGACGATATCGGCTCCCGCGCGCGCGTGCGAAAGCGCGGCATTGGCAAGGAGTTCGATGCTCGGATCGTTGAGCACCTCTCCGTTTTTCACCACGCCGCAATGGCCGTGGCTGGTGTATTCGCAAAGGCAAACGTCAGTGACGACCAGCAAATTGAGCTTGGCTTTGCGAATGGCGTCAATCGAGCGTTGCACCGCGGCATTCGGGTCAGCGGCTTCGGAACCGGTTTCGTCCTTGTGCTCGGGCAGGCCGAAAAGAATCACCGCCGGGATGCCCAGATTGGCCACTTCGCGGCACTCTTCGACGATTCGATCCGGCGACTGCTGGTAAATTCCCGGCATGGAGCTGACTTCCGCGCGAACGCCTTTGCCGGGGCACGCGAACATCGGGTAGATCAGCCCGCTCGTTGAAAGATGCGTTTCGCGTACCAAGCCACGCAAGGCTTCGGAGCGGCGGAGGCGGCGCGGCCGGTGAACCGGAAAACTCATGAGGACCTCGCAGGCGCCGCGGCGGAGTTTCGCTGAAAAAATTCCGCAAGTGAATCGGCTAGCGACTGCACTCCGATGGTAGATGGGTCGCTGATTTCAATTCCCGCGCGAGCGCCCGAATCGCGGATCGCCCGCGCAGTTGCAGGGCCGATCGCCGCGAAATTAACCCGCTCGCCAATGTGTTTCATGGCGGCGGTTCCGATGGCGTCGCAGAGATTGCGGTACGCGGAAGGGCTGGCGAAGACAATGGCATCGACCTCAGCGCGACGGATATCGCTGACGATGGGAGGATCGAGCTCTTTCGGCGCGATGGTGCGATACGCGACGACTTCCGTCACGTTGGCGCCCGCTTCGCGGAGTGCGGAAGATATGCGGGCGTCGCCGCGGTCGCTCCGCGGCAGCAGAACAGCGCGTCCCGCGAGCCGATCGCGCAATTCGCGTACCAGCGATTCGCCGGTGCGATTTTTGGCCACAAAGTTCACTTTGACGCCGTACTTCCCTGCCTCTTCAGCGGTTCCCGGGCCAACCGCAGCCAGCAGGCGGTCCGATGAGTCGAGCGCTGGACACTTGATCCCAAGCTCATCCGAGCGCGCAAGAAGGTATCGTACCGCATTCCGGCTGAGGAACAGGACGGCATCGAACGATTCGAGATTTCGCAGCGCCTCATCGAGCGCCCGCCAATCTTCGGGCGGTGCGAAAGCTACGGCCGGCATGGACAGCACTTCGGCACCTAAATCTTCCAGCGCGCGAACCAGTTCGCCGGATTGCTCGGGCGCGCGAGTTATGACGACGCGTTTGCCCGCCAACGGTCTGTTGGTCGCCGCCATCGTGGATACTTTCATTCGCGCCGCGATTTCATGAGCTATGGCCAATCGAGCGGCCGGCCATGCGAAGAATATTGTCCGCGCCCGCTTCGAGCAGCGCCGCGCCAAGGCGTTCGCCGAGCGCGGCCGAATCGGACACCGGCCCTTCATCGGATGACTGCACGTGTTCGGACCCGCGCGGCGAAAAGACGGCCGCCTCGAGATGCAACCGGTCGCCACGCACGCAAGCCAGCGCGCCCAGCGGGATCTGGCAGCCGCCTTGCAGCTTGCGAAGCACGGCGCGTTCGGCGGTCACGCATGCGCGCGTTTCGGCGTGGTCCAGCGCCGCGATGAGCCGCTGCGTTTCCATATCGTCCGCGCGCGTTTCGATTCCGAGCGCGCCCTGGCCAACGGCGGGGAGCATGATCTCATCATCGAGAATTTGCGTAATTTTCGCGTTCAATCCCAGCCGCGTGACTCCCGCAAGAGCCAAAACAATGGCGTCGAATTCGCCGCTCTCCAATTTCTTGATTCTCGTATCGACGTTTCCGCGCACGTCAACCACCTCAAGATCTGGCCGATGGTGTCGCAACTGCGCCTGTCTCCGCAAGCTGCTGGTTCCCACGCGCGAGGCGTGAGGCAAGGTTTGAAGCGTGCGTCCGCCGCGCGATATCAGGCAATCGCGAGGATCTTCGCGCCGGGTGATTGCGGGGAACGCCAGCCCGGCAGGCGTTTCCGTAGGAACATCCTTCATGCTGTGCACGGCCAGATCGACGGAGCCCGCGAGCAGCGCGTCCTCCAGTTCCTTGATGAATATCCCCTTGGACACGGCTTCGGCGCCGAACTCCGCGAGCGGCTTCGCCACGGAAGCGCTCTGCCAATGATCGCCGGATGTGCGAATGCGCACGATCTCAGTTTCCACGTTCGCGGATTGTTTCAGCTGGTCGGCAATGAAATTCGCCTGCCAGAGCGCCAGGGCGCTGCCGCGCGTGCCAATGCGCAGGCGTTTCACTCGTCGCGCTCATCTTTCCGGGACTTCTCGGTGATGCCAAAGAGATGCCGCAGCGCGTCGAGCGCGCCCAGGTGGCCGCGAACCGCGTGCGCCTGACGCAGGCGCTCGGCGGGCTCGGCGAGCAACCGATCCACTAAATCTCCGGTGATCTCGGCCAGGCGCTGACGCTCTTCGTCTGAGATGGAGGGCATGGCCTCCATCCGCTCGCGCAGCAGTTCCTCGCGGTGGCGATTAAAGCGGCCGCGCAGCTCGTCCACAATTGATCCGGCTTCGAGCGCGGCGCGCCAGGCTTCGAACTTGCCCACGTGCTCGGCAATGATGGCTTCGGCGCGGGGAATCTCCGCCTCGCGCGCGCGCCGGTTTTGCTCCACGATCTCGCCAAGATCGTCGATGTTGTAGACATAGAGATTGTAGAGGTCCGCCGCGGTGGCGGCCACGTTGCGCGGCACTCCGAGATCGACGATGAATACCGGGCGCCCGCCCCGGCTGCCGAGAGCCGATTCGAGCATCGCTCGCGTCAGGACCGGCTCGGATCCGCCAACCGACGTGACGATGACATCGGGCATCGCCAGCACGGTTTCGAGCGATTGCCACGGCACGGCTTTACCGTCCATGCGCGAGGCCAGCTCTTCCGCGTGATCGAGAGAGCGGTTCACCACCTGCAGCCGCCCGATGCCGCGATTGCGCAGATGCTCGATCACCTGCTCGGCCACGGTGCCCGCGCCGACGATCAGGGCCGCACGCCCCTTCAGATTTCCGAAGACGCGCTCCGCCAGCTTCACGCCCGCGAACGCCACGGACATCGGCCGCGCGCCCACCTCCGTCTCGGCGCGGATTCGCTTCCCCACTTCCAGCGCGCCCTGAAACGCGCGGTTCAGCACCGGGCCGGTCGATCCTTGCTCGAGCGCCTGGCTATAGGCGGTGCGGAGCTGGCCGAGAATTTCCGCTTCGCCGAGAAGCATGGAATCGAGTCCCGCGGCAACGCGATAGAGATGCTGAATCGCGTCGCGCCCCGTCCAACGGTAAAAGCGGCCGTCGAAATCGGAACGCGGGATGCGGTGAAACGACGTGAGGAACTCTTCCATCGCGTCCGTTGCCGGCGCGCCTCCATCCGCGCGCACGCCGTAAAGCTCGCTGCGGTTGCACGTGGAAAGCACCACGGCTTCCTGAAGAATCCCCTGCTGGCGCAGCGAATTGGCCGCTGCGCGCGCCTGTTCCGCCGTGAACGCCACGCGCTCGCGAAATTCCACGGGCGCCGTTCGATGATTGCATCCGATCAGCGCGATCCGCACCGCTGGACGCGGCGTTGCCGCCAACGGCTTCGTATTGGAGTAAGTCGAGCTCATCAGAGGAAGCGATGAAAGCCAGTGAGATATAAATTCACCAGCGTGTAACTGAACAGCACGACGGCGAAATTCAGCGCGCAGATTCGCGCGGCCCGCGCGCCTCTCCATCGCGACGTGCGCGACAGCGCGAGATACGCGAGATAGATCAGAAAAATCGCCAGCGTGACGACCACCTTCGGGTCCGTCCAGCTTATCGCGCCGGTTAGCCGGCGCTGGTACAAAAATCCGAGCGACACGCCGACGATCATTGTCACCAAGCCGACATACACGCTGCTCCGCGCCATGCGGTCGAGCACGTCGAGCGCCGGGAAGCGCCAGAACGTTGCGCTGGTGTGACGCGAGCGCAGCACGCGATCCTGCAGCAGGTACACCACGCTCAGGATGAACGACAGCGCGAACGCGGCGTATGCCCAGGTGTTGAGCGTCACGTGCAAGGCGAAGAGCGGGCCGCGCGCCGTGGGCGGCTCCACAATTCTATCCGGCGCGAATTTGGCGACCAGTGCGATCCACACGACGAGCAGCGAAGTTACCAGCGCGCCGACCGATCGCTGCCGGTGCAGGAATTCCAGTCCCAGATACGTCACCGCCAGCAGCCACGCAAACAGCGACATCGAGCCGTACAGATCGTCGTACGGCACCGCATGAATCCAGTGCGATCGCTCGATCAACGCGAAATAATGGCTCACGATTCCGGACGCCAGCAGAACCGACGCCAGCCGTCCCACCCACGCATTCGGAGCGTACAGGATCCAGGCGTAGCAGATGAAGCTCGCCGCATACACGGCGATACTCACGTAAGTCATGTATTGATGCATAAGGGACCGGCTTGCCCCTGCCCGAAATTATATCGCCGATTGCGGGTTCGCAGATCAGCTTTGCGCGATCCGGCAACGAGACTGGCCCGCCGCCGAAGGAACCCGGCGCATCGGAGTGGCCCTGCCGATTTCTGTTATCATGGACAAGAAAACCTCCGGCCCATGCTTGCGAAACAAGAGAACAAGCGAGAACTGTTTCTGCGCGCCTGCCGCTGCGAATCCACCGAGCGCGTGCCCGTGTGGATCATGCGCCAGGCGGGGCGTTATTTGCCGGAATACCAGGCCGTTCGGGCGAAGCACGGTTTTCTAGAAATTTGCAAGACGCCGGAGCTTGCCGCCGAAGTATCCGTGCAGCCGCTGCGCGTCCTGGGCGTGGACGCGGTGATCGTGTTTTCGGACATTTTGATCGTTGCCGAAGCGATGGGGCTGCCGCTCGACGTTCCCGATTCCGGCCCGGTGCTTTCGAATCCCGTGCGCGACTTGCAAAACGTGCGGCGGCTGCGCGACTTCGACCCCGAAAACGAGACGCGTTTCGTGGGCGATGCGATCCGCGCGATCCGCAAGCAAATCGGCCCCGGCGTTCCGATCGTCGGTTTTGCCGCCGCTCCGTGGACCCTCGCGTGCTACATGATCGAGGGGCAAACGCGCGGCGACGTTTCGCGCGCCATGCGAATGCTCGTTGAAGATCCGCGGACTGTACGCGAGTTGCTCGGCCGGATCGCTACCGCGACGGCGCGTTATTTGCGCGCGCAAATCGCGGCCGGCGCGGACGTGGTGCAGCTCTTCGACACATGGGCCGGCGAGCTTTCGCCCGAGCAGTTCGCCGAGTTCGCGCTGCCTCCCACACGATCAATCGTTCAATCGCTCGCCGATACCCGCGCGCCGCGGATTTTGTTCGCCAAGGGTTCGGCACGGCATCTTCGAGCGATGGCCCAGACCGGCGCGGAAGTGCTCAGCGTCGATTGGCGCACGGATTTGGCCGAAGCGCGCGGCGCGTTGGGCGAAGGCGTGGCGCTGCAGGGCAACGTCGATCCGGGAATTTTGCTCGGCGACGAGAGCGCGGTGCGTCGCGCCGCCCGCGAGGCCGTCGAGAAAACCGGCGGCTTTGGTCACATTCTGAACCTGGGCCACGGACTTTTGCCGAACACCCCGGTTGCGAATGCCAAAGCGTTCGTGGAAGCGGGACAAATGGCCGTGCCGGCCGCACGCGTTCAGGCCGGCCGCGCGGATTGATGAAACCGATGGCGGAAACGAAAACACAATCGAATGGCGCGATCGAGATCGCGCAAATCTCGGACGAAATTCTCGAGAAATATAATCGTCCCGGGCCGCGTTACACCAGCTATCCCACCGCGCCCGTGTGGAAAGACGATTTCGGTCCGGCCGATTTCGAAGCCGCGGCCGCAAAGGCCGAATCGCTCGCCACGCCCGTTTCGCTGTACATGCACCTTCCCTTCTGCGAAAGTCTGTGTCTTTTCTGCGCCTGCAACGTCTCGATCCAAAAGGACAAAAGCGTCGCGATTCCCTACCTCGCCGCGCTCAAGAACGAGATCAGCCGCATCGCGCCGATGGTCTCGCGCAAGCGCCCGGTGATCCAGTTTCATTGGGGCGGCGGCACGCCAACGTATCTTTCTCCCGCGCAGCTGGAAGACCTCTTCGCCCACACGCGCGAGCGCTTCACCTTTGCGGGCGATGCGGAAATCGGCGTCGAGATCGATCCGCGCGTTACCACCGTCGAGCATCTCGAAGCGTTGCGCCGGCTCGGCTTCAACCGCCTCAGCATGGGCATTCAGGATTTTCAGCCCAAGGTGCAGCAGGCCATCCATCGCATTCAGCCGTATGAAATGACGCGCGACCTGATCCTCGCCGCGCGCAAGCTCGGATTCCAGAGCCTCAACGTCGATTTGATTTATGGCTTGCCCTATCAATCCGCCGAAAGTTTCCGCACCACCATCGACCAGGTGCTCACGCTCGCGCCCGACCGCGTGGCCATGTTCAGCTACGCGCATGTGCCGTGGCTCAAGAAGCAGCAAGGCTCGTTCCAGGCGCATCTGCCCGAAGGACGCGAGAAATTCCGCATCCTGCGCGCCGGCCTCGAAGGCTTCCTCGGCGGCGGCTACGTTTACATCGGCATGGATCATTTCGCTCTGCCGGCGGACGAGCTGGCCATTGCACAGCAAAACCGCACGCTGCACCGCAATTTTCAGGGGTACACCACCAAAGCGGGCGCCGATCTCTACGGCATGGGCGTCAGTGCCATCAGCTCGATCGGCGCGTCCTACGCGCAAAACCGCCGCGACGTTCTTGGCTACCAGCAGTCCATCGCCCAGAGCGGCACGGCCGTGATGCGCGGCTATCGCCTCTCCACAGACGACGAACTCCGCCGCGAAGTGATCGGGCGCTTGCTTTGCCACACCGTGATTCCCAAGAACGAGATCGAGCGCAGCTTCGACATTTCTTTCGACGAGTACTTTGGCGACGAACTCGAGCGCCTCGCCGAAGCTCGCGCCGAAGGTCTGGTCGCGCTCGCTCCGGGCGAAATTCGCGTCACGCCGCTCGGGCGCATTTTTATCCGCAATGTGGCCATGATTTTCGACCGCTACCTGCGCGAGCAGCAAATGGACCAGAAGCCGCTATTTTCGAAAACGCTCTAACGGGGGCGTATGCTGGAGTCCAAACAGGTTGTCGTCATCGGCGGTGGAATTTCCGGCTTGGCCTGCGCGTATCGCCTGCGGCAGCGCGGCGCGGACGTAACCCTCCTCGAAGCCGGCAGCCATCCGGGCGGCCTCATCGGCACGTTCGAAAAAGACGGATTCCTCTTCGAGTCCGGCCCGCAAAGTTTTCAGGGCACGGAAACTCTATTGCAAACGATCCGCGAATTGGGAATCGAGACGGAACTTTGCAAGGCCGATCCCAAAGCGCCGCGCTTCGTCCTTCGCCAGGGCAAACTCTGGAATGTCCCGATGTCACCGCAGGCGATCTTGAGCAGCTCTCTCCTGGGGCTCGCATCGCGGTGGAAGATCGTCTCCGAACCGTTTCGCCGGACGCGCCCGCCCAGCGAGGAAGAATCCGTGGCCAAGTTCGTGCGCCGGAAATTCGGCCACGAAATTCTCGAGTATCTCGTTTCGCCGTTCGTCTCCGGCGTTTACGCCGGCGATCCCGAAAAGCTCAGCTTGCGCGCGGCCTTCCCTACGCTCGAGGAATGGGAGCGCGAATATGGCAGCGTGCTGCGCGGCGCCATGAAATCGCGCGCTGCTCGGCCCAGGGATAAAAGACCGGCCGGCCCGCCTCCCCTCTGCACGTTTCGCGGCGGGAATTCGACGCTGGCGCGCGCCATTGCCGCGAAGCTCGGAGACCGCTTGCTATTGACGAGCGCCGTTGATGCCGTGCGGCCGTGCTCTTCCGCCAGCCCCGGCGTTGCGCGGATTCAATTTACGCGCGAAGGCCGGCCCGATACGCTCGTCGCTCGAGCAGTTGTAATTGCTACGCCTGCCACAACCGCTGCCCGGCTGGTTGGCGTTCTCGCGCCGTCGCTCGCGCCGAAACTCGCCGGCATCCCCTATGCTCCGGTCTGCGTGGTTGGATTGGGCTACCACGCCAAGCAATTTGGGCGGGTCATCGACGGATTCGGCGTGCTGATTCCACGCGCCGAGAAAATTCGCACGCTCGGCATCGTCTGGAACTCGTCGCTGTTCCCCGGGCGCGCCGGTGAAGGCCGCGTGGCGGTCACCGGGATTATCGGCGGCGCCACCGATCCCGGAATCATCGACGAGAGCGAAGATACGATCGCTTCCATCGTCCGGCTCGATTGTGAAAGCGTTCTGGACGTCGCCGGCGCGCCGATCGTCTCCTGCGTCTGGAAACATCCCAAGGCCCTGCCGCAATACAATCTGGGCCACAGCCACGTGGTGAAAGCCATTCGCGATGGCGAACGCGCTGTGCCCGGTCTGTTTTTTGCCGGCAATTACCTGAGCGGCCCTTCCATCGGCAAATGCGTCGAGGAAGCTTTTGCCACCGCCGATGCTACGGCTGCCTACCTCGACGGCGGCTCTGCCGGCCGTCCATAGCTCGGGCTTTCGCGCGGTTCTGTAGCTGCGCGGCTTCCCGCGCTCTTCGATTTATGATGTTCGGGGAAGCGGGCGAGCCGCTATAATGCCTTCGATGAGCACGACACCGCGGAAATCCCGGCGTGAAATTCTCGAGAATTTTCTCGCCCAGAAGCCGGGCGACCCCTTTGCCCGCTACGGGCTCGCCGTTGAATGCGCGAATGCCGGCGACGATCATGCCGCCGACGGCCATTTTCGCAAGCTGCTCGAAGAAAACCCGCAATACGTCGCCGGATATTTCCAGTTCGGCCAGTTTCTGGGCCGCGTCGGCCGCATCGACGAAGCGCGCAAGGTGCTTTCCCAAGGCATCCTGATCGCGCAGCAGACCGGCGACGCGCACGCGCGCGATGAAATGGAGGCGGCTCTGAACCTGCTGCGCTGAGGCGTCAGGTGCCTGAGCCGGGCCAATGCCCGACGTCGAAAGACCTCCGCGCATACCCCTCTTCCCTCTCGACGTGGTGTTGCTGCCGGGCATGCCTTTGCCGCTGCATATTTTCGAGCCGCGCTACAAGATCATGATCCGCCGTTGCCTCGACGAAAAGATCGAATTCGGCATGATTCTCACCACCGGCGAAGGCCTCGCCGCCATCGGCTGCACTGCCGAAATCGTGCGCGAGCTGCGCGACTATCCCGACGGTCGGATGGACATCCTCGTCGAAGGCCGCGCCATTTTCCATCTCGAAGAGTTGCTCGATGAACGCGAATACTTCGAGGGCCGCGTGAAATATCTGGCGGATTCGCCGTGCGTGTGCGACGCGGAAAAGGAATCCAAGCTGCTGGCCGGCTTCGCCGAATGTCATCTGCTGCTCGCGGAGCGGCCATGGCCCGGCGCAAGCGAAGATGAGTTTCCGGTTCTCGCCTACCATTTGTCCGCGCAGCTTCCGGTCGAGCTCGAAGTTCGCCAGGCGCTGCTCGAAACGCGTTCCGAAAGCGACCGGCGCGATATCCTGCTTCGTTGGATCGCCGATTTTCTGCCAAAGCTGCGCGAGCGCCAGCGCGTTCAACGCAGCGCCTCCGGCAACGGCCACTCCTACCCGAATTAGCCCGCGGCCAAAAAACTGCGCTCCGGCGTCCGGTTCGGGCCAACTTATCTGCTTCGTCCTGCGTCACATCGAAAGCGGGTCGCATCGGCAAGGCGCGTTGAACCTGCGCGCCGGGTCTGCGGCCGTCGCTTACGCTGCGAGTTCTAGATCGCCCGCCGGTGATGTCCGGTTCAAGAAGGCGCGCGGTTGCGTTTTGGTGATTAGGAGCGCGCGGAGCGTTCCTCTATAATGGAATCGAGTCGCGCGGCGGAGGGCCGTTTGCGCCTCGCGAGGGAGTGGTGATCGCATGAGTGCCTATCCAAAAACGCTGGGCGAACTTCGCCGGAGCCGGTGGTCCGAGCCGTGCATCGCGGACCGCACCGTCCGGCAGGAGATTCGCGAAAACCTGCTGCAGAAAATGGAAAAGGGCGAAGAGCTCTTTCCCGGCGTTCACGGTTACGACGATACGGTCATTCCGCAGATCATCAATGCCCTGCTCTCGCGCCACCATTTCATTCTCCTGGGCCTTCGCGGGCAGGCCAAGTCGCGCATCCTCCGCGGACTGATCGCTTTCCTCGATCCGCAGATTCCCTATGTCGCCGGCTGCGAGATCAACGACAATCCCTATCGCCCGCTGTGCCGCGCCTGCCGCGACCTGATTGCCGAACAGGGCGACGCCACCCCGATCGCGTGGATGCCGCGCGACCAGCGATACGTGGAAAAGCTCGCCACGCCGGACGTCACCATCGCCGATATGATTGGCGACGTCGATCCCATCAAAGCCGCGCGCGGCGGACGCAATCTTTCCGACGAGCTCAATATTCATTACGGCCTGCTCCCGCGCGCCAATCGCGGCATCTTCGGCATCAACGAACTGCCGGACCTCGCCGGCAAGATTCAAGTGGGCCTTTTCAATATCATGCAGGAAGGCGATGTCCAGATTAAGGGCTATCCGGTTCGCCTCGCGCTCGACGTGCTGATGGTGTTCACCGCGAATCCCGAGGACTACACCGCGCGCGGCAAAATCATCACTCCGCTCAAGGACCGCATCGGCTCCGAAATTCGCACGCACTATCCGGCGACGGTCGAGGAAGGCATGTCCATCACCGCGCAGGAGGCGTGGACCGCGCGCGACGGCAAGCGCCGCGCCGAAATTCCCGATTACGTGCGCGAAATCGTCGAGGAAGTCGCGTTTCAGGCGCGCGAGGATAAGCGCGTGGACCGCCGCTCCGGCGTCAGCCAGCGCCTGCCGATCAGCACCATCGAAAACGTACTGAGCAGCGCCGAGCAGCGCGGCATTCACGGCCACGATTCCGCCATCGTCGCGCGCGTCGGCGATATCTATGCCGCGATTCCGTCGATGACCGGCAAATTCGAACTCGAATACGAGGGCGAAGTGAAAGGCGCGGACAACATCGCGCGCGAGCTCATTCGCGGCGCAGTCGGAAAAACATTCAACAAATATTTCGCCAACGTGAATTTCCAGCCCGTGGTGCAGTGGTTCGAACTGGGCGGAGAATTGAAGGTTCCGGCGAACGCGTCGAGCGGCGAACTCCTCGCGCAGCTCAAAAAAATCCAGGGCCTGTTCGAGCATTTGGACGCGCTCGGCGTGAAATCGCGCGACGACGCCTCCATGCAAGCCGCCGCCGCAGAGTTTATTCTCGAAGGTTTGTGGGCGCACAAGCGCATCAACCGCAGCGAGGAACGCGGGTATTTCGCCGAAGCGCGCAAGACGCCCGAGCCGCGCGATCCGCGCGAGCCCACCGGCGGACGCGTGCCTCGCCGCCAGTTCAACTGAGGCTCCCGGGCCGCGTGTCGTCTTGAGTGTGTCATTCCGGCCGCCTTTTTGGGGCGCGCGGAATCTGCTTTTTCTTGTGGGATGAACGTGCGGGAGGGCCGATGAAATACACCAAGTATTCGCGCTACGCTCCCAATGCCGCGGACGACGTCGATCTGCAGGATCTGATGAACAAGCTCTCCGATTTTTTTCTTCAGAGCGGCTTCGATTCCCCCTACGGCATCTACGAAATGGGTCCGAACCGCACGCAGGAGCAGTATCTCGACGAGCTGCGCGAGGCGATCCTCCGCGCGTTGCAGGAGGGCGACCTGGTCCCACCTGAGCTGATGCAGAAGCTGCTCGAAAATCCGAACCTCGGCGAAAATCAGGAACTCCGCGATCTGATCGACCAGATCATCGAGCGCATGCAGGAGGAAGGCTACATCACGCAGCAGCAGAATGCGCGCGTCACCGAGCCGCCCAGCCAGACTCCCGGCGGCCAGATCGGCCCTGAGCAGCCGCACGTGGAGGCGCGCTTCGAAATCACGGACAAAGCGCTCGATTTTCTCGGCTTCAAGGCGCTGCGCGATTTGCTCGCCTCGCTCGGCAAGGCCAGCTTTGGCCGGCACGACACGCGCGACCTGGCCACCGGCGTCGAATCCGGCGGCGCGTCCAAAGCGTACGAATTCGGCGACACGCTCAACATGGACATCAGCGCCACGCTGTTCAGCGCCGTGCAGCGCAACGGCGCGGGCATTCCCATCGAGATCGATTATCCCGACCTGATGGTCCACCAGTGCGAATATCAAAGCTCCTGCGCCACGGTGCTAATGCTCGATTGCAGCCACAGCATGATCCTCTACGGCGAGGACCGCTTCACGCCGGCGAAGCGCGTCGCGCTGGCGCTTGCGCACCTGATTCGCACGCAATATCCCGGCGATTCGCTGCACTGCGTGCTCTTCCACGATTCCGCCGAGGAAATTCCGCTCGGCAAACTAGCTCGCGTGCAGGTGGGCCCGTACTACACCAACACTTGCGAGGGATTGCGGCTGGCGCAGCGCATTTTGTCGCGCCAGAAAAAGGATATGCGCCAGATCGTCATGATTACGGACGGCAAGCCCTCCGCCCTCACGCTCGAAGACGGCCGCATCTACAAAAACGCGTTCGGCCTCGACCCGCTGGTCGTCACGCAAACCATCGAAGAAGTCGCCAAGTGCAAGCGCGCCGGAATCCTGATCAATACGTTCATGCTCGCGCGCGATTACAGCCTGGTGCAGTTCGTGCAAAAGATCACCGAGCTCTGCCGCGGCAAAGCCTATTTCACCACTCCCTATACGCTCGGCCAGTATCTGCTCATGGATTACGTGGACCGCAAAACCCGCCACATCCACTAACAGCAACTTTTCTCTGCGCCGCTCTCGCTGATCGTGTGAGGAATCCGCTTTTCGCTCTCCCGGATGCCGCACTCTTTGCGCGGTTGGCAAAGGGCGCGGACTTTGACCGTTTGGATCGCTCGATCCCGGCTCCGCAACGCGCTTTGCGTGGTTGCGCCCCGGCTAGGGGCGCTCAGGAACGGAGAACCCGGGGTCCCCGACGCGCTTGCGCGTTGGGCACGACAGGTGGCGCCTAACGTCAGCGGGGCAGCGACAGATGTTTGAAAAAGAGCTCGAGACGTAGGCAGCTTAGGAACCCTGGCGACGCCCCGGGTCGCCCGCCCTACCAGCGACATAGCCATTCGCTCGCATGCCGACTACACGCCACGGCACATCAGCTAAGATTCCCACAATGGGAATCTTGGTACTCCCGCCGGATTGAACCTCGACGTTGCGCCACGTCCATGCTACCGTTGGTCGTTTTCATTCGCCGCCCCGAAGCTGCTGAGAGCGGCAAGGAGGAAATGTCGCGCCTGTCACGTCGACGCTCCCGTAGGAGCGAAGGCGGAACGCAGGCGGCGACTAACATGGAATCCACCCCGGCCGTCGCGCCCTGCGATCAGCCAAATCTGCCCCGCGAGCACCCGTCGAATTCCTCGCCTGCTGCCCTGCGC
>JAGWRH010000158.1 GCA_028876695.1 Acidobacteriota bacterium
GGCGGTGGTTGGCGAGCGCCACCGAGTAGAACTCCCCCACCGAGTCATCGCCCTGGAGGATGCAGGAGGGGTACTTCCAGGTGATGGCCGAGCCGGTCTCCACCTGCGTCCAGCTGATCTTGGCCTTCCGTAGGGCCTTGCCGCGCTTGGTGACGAAGTTGAAGATCCCGCCCCGCCCCTCGGCATCGCCTGGGTACCAGTTCTGCACGGTCGAGTACTTGATCTGCGCGTCGTCGAGCGCCACCAGCTCCACCACGGCGGCGTGCAGCTGATTGGTATCGCGAATGGGCGCCGTGCATCCTTCGAGGTAGCTCACCGACGCGCCTTCTTCCGCCACGATCAGCGTGCGCTCGAATTGGCCGGTTTCCGCCGCGTTGATCCGGAAATAGGTCGAAAGTTCCATCGGGCAGCGCACCCCCTTGGGCACGTAGCAGAACGACCCGTCGCTGAACACCGCCGCGTTGAGCGCCGCGTAAAAGTTGTCCGTGTATGGCACCACCGAGCCGAGATATTTCTTCACCAGCTCGGGATGCTCGCGCACCGCTTCCGAAAACGAACAGAAGATCACGCCCGCTTCGGCGAGCTTGGCCTTGAACGTCGTCGCCACCGAGACGCTGTCGAACACCGCGTCCACCGCCACGCCCGCCATCATTTTCTGTTCCGCCAGCGGAATGCCCAATTTCTCGTAGGTCCGGCGAATTTCCGGGTCCAGTTCGTCCAGGCTGTTGATCGTCGGCTTTTGCTTCGGCGCCGAGTAGTAAAAGATCGCCTGGTAGTCGATGGGATCGAAATGGACGTTGGCCCACTTCGGCTCCGCGTGCGACTTTTCGAGCGCCGCCCAATGGCGGTAGGCGCGCAGCCGCCATTCCAGCATGAATTCCGGCTCGTTCTTCTTCGCCGAAATAAAGCGGATAATGTCTTCGTTCAGGCCGCGCGGCGCGCTTTCCTGCTCGATATCGGTAACGAAGCCCCACTTGTATTCCTGCTGTGCCAGCTCCCGGATTGTGTCGGTGTTCGAACTCATGGAATCTCTCCCTCAGTGAAAACCGCCGTCACTGGGAATCTCTTTACTGAGATTTTCTTCTCGGTCAAAACCGCCTTTACTGAATACGTGACGCGATCGCCGGCCCAATGACGGATAGGGCCCGGCCGTGCACGTCCGTAATGCTCGTTAGCTGCATGGGGTTCGCGAGATCGGAGAGCATCACCTTCTCGAGCACTCCCCGGATCGCCTGGTTGATGATGCGTTGATTGCTTTTGATCGGGCAGCCGGTTTCGATCTGGCAGCCGGAAACGTCCGTGCTGCACTCCGTCAGGGCCATCGACCCTTCTACCGCCGCGATCACTTCCAGCACCGAAATCTCGTGCGGATCGCGCGCCAGCAGGTACCCGCCCTTCGTCCCCCGGTGCGAGGCCAGCAGCCCGCTCTGCAAAAGGTGCTTCAGCAGCTTGCTCACGGTCGAAACCGGCAGCTTCGTCTCCGCCGCCAGATCCCGCGCAGTCCGCAGAGCCCCCGTCGGTATCGAGTCTGCCTGTGGGTGCCGCATCCTGAGCTTGAGTGGCGAAGGGTGCGGATTTGAGCTTTGTGGGATGTCCCCATTCTCGCTTTTCAGGGCTGTCTCGCTGTGGCTGCGCGCCATGCACGTCATCAGCACCAGCCCGTAGTCCGTTAATTTCCCTAGCCTTATCACGGCTTTAACTCCGTCAACGCGTCGCCGAACTTGCAGCCAAATCCATATAGGACTATTTCAGTCCTGATTCAGTCTAACAGGGGCGTGGGGGAACTTTCAAGAGGGTAATTCACGTTGGTCCGGACCTTCACCCTTCGATCCGCGCACAAGGATATATGATTTTGGCACTCTGCGGAGAGCGGAAGAGAGGGGGGAGGCATGTCGAAGAGGAAATATAGCGAAGTGGAGATGATCGGGGCGCTCAAGCAGCTGGAAGCGGGGCGGACGGCGGCGGAAGTGGGGCGCGAGCTAGGCGTGTCCAAGCACACCGTCTACGCGTGGAAGGCGAAGTACGGCGGGATGAGTGTGGGCGAGGCGCAGCGTCTGCGGCAACTGGAGGACGAAAATCAGCGGCTGAAGAAGCTGGTCGCCGATCTGAGCCTGGACAAGGACATGCTGAAAGCGGTGATCGAAAAAAACGGGTGGAGCTCGTAGACCGGCGGAAGGAAGCGCGCTGGCTGTGGGAGCACTATGTGGTGAGCGCGCGGCGGGTCTGCGGGCTGCTGATGCTAGCGGAGTCGAGTTTGCGGTACGCGAGCCGGCGCAACGATGAACCGTTGCGGCTGCGGTTGCTGGAAGCGGCGCGGGAGAAGCCGCGCTGGGGCTATCGGCGATTGCAGATCGTGCTGGATCAGAGTGGAGAGCATGTGAATCACAAGCGCGTCTATCGCGTGTACCGGGAGGCGGGGTTGATGATTCGCCGGAGGGCGCGCAAGCGGCTGCGGCGGAAGGGAGCGCCGCGACCCGCGTTGACAGGGGCGAATCAGGAATGGGCACTGGATTTCGTGCACGACGCGGCGGCGAGCGGGAGGAAATTCCGGGCGCTGAGCGTGGTCGATCCCTACACGCGGGAATGTCTCGCGCTGGAAGTGGACACCAGCATGGGCAGTCGCCGGGTGACGCGCGTGCTCGAAGGGATTATTGCCGAGCGCGGGATGCCGCTGGCGATTCGTTCGGACAATGGGCCGGAGTTCACCTCGCGTCATTTTCTGGCGTGGTGTTTGGAGCGGAAGATCGAGCTGGTGCACATCGAGCCGGGCAAGCCGGTGCAGAACGCGTTTGTGGAGAGTTTTCACGGGAAGTTGCGGGACGAGTGCCTGAATGCGAGTTGGTTTCAGAACTTGTTCGATGCGCGGCGGAAGATCGCTGCGTGGCGCAAGGAGTACAACGAAGAGCGGCCGCACAGCAGCTTGGGCTATCGCACACCGGCAGCGTTTGCGGCAGCAGTGCGAGGCGAAGAGGGCCGTGGAAAAGACGTCCAAAACCGGGACTTGGAAATCCCTGCGGGATTTTCACTTTCCCACCGCCCCGGCGGCGGTTCGTCCTTATCCCTGGAGATGACTACGCAACAGAATCGGCTCGGTAGCGAGGAAAACGTCGTATGATCCCGTGCGCAAGGTTTGGGGGCAGCTCAGCAGGTCAACGTCTTCCGCCTTCCGCCCCGCTTCTAGTTGCTTCAACGCCCCAATCATCTGCGCTTCGGTGTGCCGACTTTTGGACATGCCTCTCCCCCTTTTCTGAATGCGACATCATACTCAGCTTTGTGCGGATTTAGGGGAGCAGGTCAGATACTGACGTAGAAAGTGGAAAGTCTTACTGCGGTAACTGTGTGCCTCAGCGGTCTAAGTAGCTCTGCCCGTACCACCATCCGCGTTCTGCGGGTGGTTACAGAATCCCTAGACAACTAAATCTGTTTTATACAA
>JAGWRH010000159.1 GCA_028876695.1 Acidobacteriota bacterium
GAGAACGATTTTTTCGCCGAAAAGCGTGGGGACGGTTGATACGCGGAAATCGAGTTCTTTCTTCTTTCCGTCTTTCAGGTACTTGATCATGATGCGGCCGTCTTGCGGCAGCCGCTTTTCGCTGATGTCCAGCTTGGACATGATCTTCACGCGGCTGGTGATCGCGTCGCGCAACTTTAGCGGAGGCGCCATCACGTTCTGCAGCACGCCGTCGATGCGGAACCGCACTCGGTATTCCTTCTCGTACGGCTCCACGTGGATGTCGCTCGCGCCGCGCTTCACCGCGTCCGTCAAGATCAGGTTGCAAAGCTTGATGATCGGAGCTTCTTCCGCCGCCTTCTCCAGCGAAGCCAAATCCATTTCGGCTTCTTCGCCGGCCAGTTCCAGAGCGTCTTCGTCGGTAAGGTCTTTCATGACCTTATCGAGCTCTTCAACGCTCTCAATTGCCCCGTAGAACTTACTGATCGCCTCGCTGATGGCCGTTTCCGACGCGACCACCGGCTCCACATTGAAGCCGGTCATGAACTTGATATCGTCCATCGCGAAGACGTTCGTCGGGTCCGTCATCGCAATCGTCAGCGTCGAGCCCACGCGCGAAAGCGGCACGATCTGATAACGCACCGCCGTTTCCTGCGGCACGAGCTTGATCACCGCCGGATCGACTTCATAAAATTTCAGATTGATGGAGGGAACGCCGTACTGGCGGGAGAGCACTGCGGTAATATCGTCGTCGCTTACCAGGCCCATCTTGACCAGGCACGTGCCCAGCCGGCCGCCGTTCTTTTTCTGATAGTCGAGCGCCTGCTTCAACTGATCGCCGGAGATCAGGCTGTCTTTGACTAAAATTTCGCCGAGGCGCGAGGACATAGATATGTGCGACCGGTTTCGTCCGGCCCGGGCGGGCGTTTTCCCCGCCGCGAGCGTGGTACTAGGACCCGTCGAGATGGAAGCGTAGCATGCCGCCAAGGCGTGCATAGATGTCCGCTGCCCTCTTCGTAGTGAATCTGCTAACAGCGGTTGCGTCGCACGCCCACCTGTCCTTCCGTACAGGGTAATTTTTCGCCCTTGTCCTTTGGGACAGGTGCGCGGCGCGGCGCCGCAAATTGACTAGCGATCTCCCGATTCATCTGCAAAGGCCGCATTCACGCGCGGGCTTTTGTGTGGGGATTTTCCTGGGCCTATTTCGCCACCGCGTGGAAGCGCCGCGGTTCGTGCGAGACTTATTTTCTCGACGGCTCGCGCGCTGTAATTCGGCGGATTTCTGTTAAGATGGCATCCTAGGGCGGTTAGCTCAGCGGTTAGAGCATCCGGTTTACACCCGGAAGGTCCAGCGTTCAAATCGCTGACCGCCCACCAGATGACCCGCTTCTCCAGAAGAGGTCCTCATCTTTATCCGCTGGGGTGCGGGGGTCTCCGACGATCTCTGGTCGCCGGGGGTGGTATCGCGGGGGACGTAGTTCAGTTGGTTAGAACGCTGCCCTGTCACGGCAGAGGTCGCGGGTTCGAGTCCCGTCGTCCCCGCCATTCTCGCGAATGGCATCCTCATCGTTGGCTTACAGTTTTGATTATCCGGCGCCGCCGCTTTTCCGCTTCACGCAGTGCTAGCGCACCGCTGATCGGGGCCGGACCTTAGCTCTTCGTCGATTCCGGGCCCATGACCTTGGCGGCCATTTTCGCCACGAAGCCGCGCGGGGCGAAGCGCTCGCCAAATACCATCCAACGATTGCGGCCGCCGGAAATGACGCTGCTCTTCCCCTCCGCGAGCGCTTCCAGTCCGACCCGCGCGACTTTGTCCGCCGTTTCTGCGGAGCGGAAGGCGCGATCGGGCTGCTGCGCGACCTGCTGGAATTCCGTATTTGTCGAGCCGGGGCAAAGCGCGCACACGCGGACGCCGTAGCCGCGCACTTCTTCGGCGAGCCCCTCGGCGAAGATCAGGTCGAACGCCTTGGTCGCAGCGTAGGCGGAAATAAAGGGCACCGGCTGGAAGGCCGCCGTGGAGGCCACGATGAGGATGTCTCCGCTGCGGCGCTCGACCATCCGCGGCAGGTAGATGCGCGTAAGGCGCAGGACCACCGCGCAGTTCACCTGCACCATATCGAGCAAGCGGGCTTCGTCAATTTCATGCGTGTAGCCGAACGCGCCGAATCCCGCATTGTTGGCGAGCAGTTCGATATCAATGCGCTTGCCCTCGGTGAAGGCGTGAATGGCTGCGGGAGCCTCTGGACGCGTTAAGTCGGCCGCGAACGCTTCCGCCTGCATGCCGTGACGCGCAGCCAAGCCATCCGCGAGCTCACGTAACCGGTCCACCCGGCGCGCCGTCAGCACCAGATTGGCGCCGCTCGCAGCCAGTTGCTCTGCAAGCGCCCGGCCGATCCCAGCGCTCGCTCCGGTTACCAACGCCCACTTGCCCTTCCAACGTGCTATCGGGTTACTGCTGGACGTTCTACTCTTCCGGCCGTTCGCCACGACACCCTCCGGCGTTCCACTCCGCTCAGTCGCCCCAGCCTGAAGCGGCCGACCCCTCCGTGCCGCTAGCCAAATGGGATGGCGTTCGCAGCGAGGCTGCGGGGAGAGCCATCAGACCACAACTGGAGTTGTGCGGGAACTAAAAACGGAGGGGTAGAAAACGTCCGGGCAACCAAAGCGGCCCGGTTCCGTAAAACGCTCGCGTGCCGGCGAAATCGATCAGGCGCCGTTTACGTCGGGTCCGGGGGTTGCGGTCGTATTGGCCGTAGGAAAAACGGTGCTACGCAGACGCTCACCTTCGCGCTTAATGCGGTCCAAAAGGCGGCGAGCCCAGACGAATTCGGCTGCAAGTACGCCCAGAGCCAGTAGAATCGTAATCCAGCCCGGTCCGGGAGTGGCGATCATCGCGATGCCCGCGACAAGAAGGGTGAACCCGAAAACGATCCTTAGAAAACGCTTGGCCTGATGGAGACTCTTGATCAGCACGCCGACTCGATTTCCGGCTCGACCTGTGCGCCTAAACGGCCCGGTTGCCTTTCAAAGCTATTCACTTCGATGCGCCTGATACCGCGTTCGTTGCAGGAATCTATCTGCACGCAGCGTGCCAATACGCGCCGCGCGCGGGATCGTTCCAAAGACCCCAATTTCGCCATATTTTGTCGCGATGCGGCTCCGCTGCATCGCCCGGCGTTCCATTTGTAGGAAACTTTTACAAAGAGAGGGATGAAAAAATGGAGTTGCTCACCGTTCGAATGCAAATCCCCGACGGCGCGAACTTAATTCTAGGGCAAGCGCATTTCATAAAAACGGCAGAGGATTTGTACGAGGCCGTCGTGAACACCGTGCCGGGGGCAAAGTTCGCTGTGGCCTTCAACGAAGCTTCCGGCCCGTGCCTCGTCCGCGTCGAATCCAATGACGAATCAAATGACCACGAACTTCGGCGCGCCGCCGTCGCCAACGCCCAGGCGCTGGCTGCCGGGCACGCTTTCGTCCTGCTCGTCCGCAACGCGTATCCCATCAATTTGCTCGGCCGCGTGCGCGACTGCTTCGAGGTGTGCGCGATTTTTTGCGCCACCGCGAATCCCGTGGAAGCGATCCTGGCGCAGACCGGCCAGGGGCGCGCGATCCTCGGCATCGTCGATGGTTCGTCACCAAAGGGAGTTGAGACCGAGGACGACACGAAGAAGCGCCACGAATTCGTGCGCAAGATCGGCTATAAACTCGAGTGCTGATCCGGGGACATCCCTGTTAGCGCTCTTGTGAAACATCCCGCTGAGTTCGTCGATGATCTTGTCGTCGTGGGCGGTAGATCGGCGCGCCACTTCGGTTCCCGCCTGCCTGAAGTTTCCATCGATGTGACTTTAGTCATCGCAGGCTCGGGTATGCCTCGTGCGATAAATGGCGCGGAAGTGGGGACTGGCCTGCGCCGGCAGACAGTGGCTCGTCGGCTCGGAACGCCGCAAGGTCAAGCAAGGCGTTAAGTTTTCCGGCTGCCGAGTCGAACGTCAAGCGCAGTGGAAGGAAAGTCGAGCGTCGCCTGCTCCCTGTATGGAGATTCACTATGGCCAAGATTGACGGCGTCTGTAGAGAAGTGATGGACAAAACGGAATGGGTAGCGATCGCTACGACAGGTCC
>JAGWRH010000160.1 GCA_028876695.1 Acidobacteriota bacterium
TCGTCGGACGCATCCTCGGCATGGGCGACGTGCTCGGGCTGATCGAGCGCGCCCAGAAGACCGTCGATGAGAAAAAAGCCCGCGAGCTGGAGCGCAAGCTCCGCCAGAACGATTTCACGCTGGAGGATTTTCGCGACCAACTGCAGCAGATTCGCAAAATGGGCTCCATCGAGCAGTTGATGGGCATGCTGCCCAAGGTCGGCCCGTTCGCAAAGATTCCCAAAGACGCGCAGATCGACGAAAAGCAACTGAGCCAGACCGAAGCGATCATCAATTCCATGACCGCCTCCGAGCGCTCCGACGACAGCATCATCAACGGCAAGCGCCGTCGCCGCATCGCCGCCGGCAGCGGCACCTCCGTCCAGGAAGTGAATCAGGTGCTCAAGCAGTACGCCGATATGCGCCGCATGATGAAGCAGTACGGCAGCATGGCTAAAATGAAAATGCGCGGCCTCGGTAAACTCGCTGGAATGAAATGACGACCCGACGAGAGTCGTCATCCCGAGGGACCGACGCGACCGAGGGATCTCTCTGAAGGGTAGCTAGCCCCGCGGCTGAGCGGGAAAAGTAATGCCGATTGTAATGAACAACGTACTCGGGCAGATCCGCATGACCGCGGCGAGCGGCGGAGATCGCGCCATTCGCGCGCAGCGCCTCGCCGAGATGATCCGCAAGCTTGGCGACTACCGCTGGGTCGGCGTGTACGACGTGGACGAGGAAACCGTCTCGCTCATCGGCTGGAATGGACCCGGCGCGCCGGAACATCCCACGTTCGCGATCGGCGCAGGCCTGACCGGCGCGGCAATCAGCGAGAAAAAAGCGGTGAACGTCGGCGACGTACGCGGCGATCCAAGGTACTTGACCGCGTTCGGCAATACGCTTTCGGAAATGATCGTCCCCGTACTCGCGCCCGGCGGGGGCCGCGTAATCGGCACGGTGGACGTGGAAAGCGATCGCGCCAATGCCTTCGGCCCATCCGATCAGCAAATGATCGAGCAATGCGCGCAGGCGGCGCTTCCGCTGTGGCTCATCCGGTGAACATCTCCGGCTTCGCGAACGACCCGATTCCGCGAGAAATAGCGATTGGTGCAATCGGCGGCGTCCGCTATAATCGTTTGTGCTGTCTGGAAGCATGGAGGAGGAATTTCGAGTGTTAACGATTCGCCTTGCACGGATTGGAAAGAAAAAGCGCCCGTTTTATCGCGTGGTGGTGACGGAGAAAACGCGTCCGCGCAACGGCCGATTTGTCGAAATCGTCGGAACTTACGATCCGCTGAAGAAGCCTGCCGCCGTCCAGCTCGACAATGTTCGCGTCGACTACTGGATCGGCAAAGGCGCCCAGCCCAGCGATACCGTCCGAAGCTTTCTGCGCAACCGTCGACCAGCTTGAGGGTCATACCTCTTAGCCCATGTGCATAGCTCCGGTTCACGCGCGAGCGTCGTTTTCTCCCGAGCACAAGCTACGGAGGCGGCACGATGAGGGAATTAGTGGAGGCCATTGCTAAAGCACTCGTAGATCATCCCGATCAAGTGCAGGTGAGGTCGGTGGACGGCGAGCAGGTCACGGTTTTGGAGTTGCGGGTTCATCCGGAGGACCTGGGCAAGGTAATCGGACGGCAGGGCCGCACCGCGAAGTCGATTCGCACGCTGCTCACCGCCGCCGGGATGAAATTGAAGAAGCGCATCACTTTGGAAATCCTCGAATAGTGTGTCCACGAAGGAAGGACCTGCAGCGGAGCGCCTCACGGTGGCGCGCGTCTTGCGTCCCCACGGCCGGCGCGGCGAAATAGCCGCGGAGATCCTCACCGATTTCCCCGATCGGCTTTCGCGCTTGAATTCCGTTTACCTATGGGACGGCGAGGCCGAGGCGCGCCACGTGAACGTGCGCGGTTGCCGGCTGAGCCCGCCGCGGCGGGCAGGCCATGAGCTCAAGCGGCAAGCGATCTTTCACTTTGAGGGCTCGGACAGCATTTCCGACGCTGAAAGGCTCGCCGGATTGGAAGTGCAAATCCCGCTTTCCGAGCGGCTGCCACTGCCCGGCGGCAGCTATTACGTGACGGACCTGATCGGCTGCGCGGTGCGCGATTCGGACGGACGCGCACTGGGGCTCGTCCGCGGCGTGCAATTCACCGGCGAGGGCACGCCCGGCACTCCGCTGCTGGTGATTGACGCGGCGGAAGGCGAGCTGCTGATTCCTTTGGCGCGGGAGATTTGCACCCGCATCGATCCGGAGGCGCGCTGGATTGAGGTCAATCTGCCCGAAGGTCTTCGCGATTTGAATCGCTAGAGCGCGGTCCGCGCGCGCGATAAAATGATTCCATGCGCTTCGACATCGTCACCATCTTCCCGGAGTTTTTCACCGGCCCGCTTGACCATGGAATCGTACGCCGCGCCCGCGAGTCGCGGCTGATCGATGCGCGCATTCACGACTTGCGCTCGTTCACGCACGACCGGCATCGCACGGTGGACGATCGCCCGTTCGGCGGCGGCGCGGGTATGGTGTTGAAGCCCGAGCCGATTTTCGAAGCGGTCGAATCGCTGGATGCGGCGGACGGAGCGAGAACGCCCGCGATTTCCGTCATTCTGCTTTCCGCATCAGGAAAACTCTTCCGCCAGGAAACCGCGCGTCGTTTTGCGAAGCTCGAAAGACTCGTGCTGATCTGCGGCCGGTATGAAGGAGTGGACGAACGCGTGGCGGAACATCTGGCCAATGACGAACTTTCCATCGGCGATTTCGTGCTTTCCGGCGGCGAATTGCCGGCAGCAATAATCCTGGACGTGGTGACGCGGCTGATTCCCGGCGCGCTCGGCAATGAAGATTCCGCCGTCGAGGAATCGTTCAGCGATCCCGACAAAGCCCTCGGTATCGAATCCCATGTGCCGAATTTGCCGCCTCCCGAAACGCCACCGAGCCCGACGCTGGGACCGCTTGCCACGCGGAGGGGCATTCTGGATTATCCGCACTACACGCGGCCGCAGAGTTTTCGCGGGTGGGAAGTACCCGAAGTGCTGTTAAGCGGGAACCACGAAGAGATCCGGCGCTGGCGCCGGAAGAAAGCGCTGGCCAAAACCTTGCGCAACCGGCCGGAATTAACGGAAGGAATGGCGCCGCGGCCGGAAGACGAAGCGCTGCTGAAGGAAATTCGCGAGACCGCGTAGCGCGCACGAATTCGGCATTTTTCGTTAGGCTTCGCGCGGCAGCTTCATTATAATTGGCGATTGTGCGTAGTGCGCTGGCCCCACCTGAGCGGGTCTGCCGGGAAAATGTGCCATGAAACCAATCATCGCTAAAGTGCAAGAGTCACAAGTACGCAAAGACCATCCCGCGTTCCGGCCGGGCGACACCGTACGCGTCAACGTGCGGCTGAAAGAAGGCGAAGGCGAAAAGGAAAAAGAGCGCATCCAGACATTTGAGGGCGTGGTGATGAGCCGCCGCGGCGAACTGCTAGGAGAGACGTTTACGGTGCGCCGCGTAAGTTTCGGGATTGGAGTGGAGCGCATTTTCCCCGTACATTCGCCGACAATCAGCACGGTGGAGGTGGTGCGGCCGGGGCGGGTGCGCCGGGCCAAGCTGAATTACCTGCGAGCGCGGAAAGGCAAGGCCGCTCGCATTAAGCGCGCCGAGCGACCGGACACCGCAGCGGCGGCAGCAACATCCGCGGGCGAATCCGAATAATTCAACAACTTTAAATCGCCGTCTCAGCCCGCTTCGATTCGGAGCGGGCTTTTTCATTCGCGGCGCGGATCGCATGAGCGTCCCTCAAGATTTTCTTCAGAGCACAGGCCGTTCAGCAAGACGCCTATGTTAGAATCCCGCGCCATGGGGCGGCTTTGCTCGGCACGATACGAGCGCGATGCGCGGCAGCACGGCTGGATGCGGATCGCGGGCGCGGATGAAGCGGGCCGCGGCTCTCTTTTCGGGCCGGTGATGGCGGCGGCGGTGATTTTGAATCCTCGGCGCCGCATCGTGGGACTGGACGATTCGAAAAAGCTCGCGCCCGAGCGCCGCGAGGAACTGGCCGAGCGAATCCAGAAGCACGCGCTCGCGTGGGCCGTGGCCGAAATCGACGCCAGCCGCATCGACGCCTGGAACATTTATCAGGCCAGCCGCCAGGCCATGATGGCCGCCATTTCTCAGCTACAGCCATCGCCGGATTACCTGCTGCTGGACGCCATCGAGCTGGAATTGCCGATCGAGCAGAAGTCGCTGATTCACGGCGATGCACGATCGGTTTCGATCGCCGCGGCTTCGATCCTCGCAAAGGTGGAGCGCGACCGGCGGATGATGGAATTCGATCTGCTTTATCCGCAATACGGCCTGGCACAGAACAAGGGCTACAGCACCCCGGACCATCTGGAAGCGCTGCGAAGATTCGGGCCGACGCCGCTGCACCGATTTTCGTACGCGCCCGTGCGCGAATCGCGCTGCTGGGCGGCGGGGGCCGAACAGGCGCCGCTTCCGCTCGGCGTGTAGTTTGCAAAGAAGCAGCCCGCATTGGCACGCGCGACGATACTGAAGCGACACAGGTAGAGGAGAGGCCGATGATCAAGATCAGCGTGTTTTACCCGAACAGCGCCGGCGTGAAATTCGATATGAACTATTACGTGAGCAAGCACCTGCCGATGGTGCAGAAGAAGCTCGGCGCAATGCTGAAATCCGTGGCGGCAGAGCAAGGCATCGCCGGCGGAACGCCCGGAGCGCCGGCGCCGTATGTGGCCGCCGGTCACCTGCTATTTGATTCGGTGGACGCTTTCCAGTCCGCATTCGCAGCGCACGCCGAGGCTATCATGGCGGATGTGCCGAACTATACGAACGTCCAGCCGATCATTCAGATCTCGGAAGTGAAGCTCTGAACGCAGCGGCAGGGCTCGTCCACTCGATCGCTTGCGCCAAGCGCGGCCAATGGGCGGCGATCGGACGGGCTGCCGGTGGACTCGACTGTAGTACAATTGGCCCCGGTGCGCGGACGCGCCGGGGAGCGGTCAGTCCGCGAATCGAAGCCGCGATGATATCCCTGCGGCGCACGCCCAGCCGAAGTGACGGAAGGACCGTGGCGACTGGAATGAGCGGATCTCTCTCCGTGTCTTCGATCGTCGGCGCGACGCGAGAACATGTCTCGTGCTCGCTGGGTGACGAAGCAGCAATCCTGAACCTAAAGAACTCCGTATATTACGGGCTGAATCCCGTTGGCGCGCGGGTGTGGAACCTGGTGCAGCAGGAGAGGACCGTGGCGGAGATCCGCAAGGTGCTGGTGGACGAATATGACGTCGAAGCGCGGCGTTGCGAGCAGGATCTGCTCGACCTGCTCGAGAAGCTGAGGGAGCAGGGATTGATCGAAGTGCGTGAAGGGCAGCAGCAACCAGCCGAATGAGCGGCCGCATCGGCTTCGGCACGTTCTCGACCAGGCCGCCTGTTGAGTCCGATACCCCTCTTGGGGCCGCTGCACGGCGAACGCGCGACTTTCGCCGAGATGGCGGATTGGAAAATACGATGAAAACCTGGCGGCGGTTTTGGCAGACGAGCGGAGACGCGCGCGCACGCGTATTGCAGGCGGCGGGCGGGCTGCTCGTCACGCGCGCCGGGGTGCGGCTTGCAGGATTCAGGAAGTGGAAAGCGGCGATCGAGCGGCTGACGCGAATGGCCAAAGCGCGCGAGCTGAGCGCGCACGACGAAATGGCAATCGCGAGCGCGATGGCGCGCTCGGAAGCGGCGGCGGCGAGGCATCTGCCGCTGAAGTTAACGTGCCTCGATCGCGCGCTCACGCTGTGGTGGCTCTTGCGAAAGCGCGGGATTGCGGCGGAACTGCGAATCGGCGGGCGAAAGAAATCCGGCGAATTCGAGGCACATGCGTGGGTTGAATTAGGGGGCGCGGAACTGGGCGCTTCGAATTTCGATAGCCGACATTTCGCGACGTTCGAGAGACCGACGACTGCCCGAGGTGCGCGGGCGCTATGAGCGGGATCGTGGGACTGTTCCAGCCCGATGGGGCGCCAGTCGATCAGTCGCTCGCGCGGGCGCTGACGCGGTTTCTTTCATTTCGCGGACCGGATGGACGAGACACGTGGTGCGGCGAATCGATCGCGCTGGGCCACGCGATGCTGCGCACCACGGAAGAATCAGCGCACGAGAGGCAGCCCGCCGCTCTCCACGGAAGATTTTGGATCACTGCCGATGCGCGGCTGGACGCGCGGGATGAATTGCGCGACGCGCTGCGGCAGGCCGGGCGCGAGCCGGCGCGGAACGCCCCCGATTCGGAGTTGATTTTGCAGGCGTACGCTGCGTGGGGCGAAGAGTCTCTCGAAAGGCTGCGCGGAGATTTCGCGTTCGGAATCTGGGACGCACAACGCAGATCGCTTTTCTGCGCACGCGACCATTTCGGAATCAAGCCGTTCTATTTTGCCGAGCACAAAGATTTTTTCCTTTTCAGCAACACGCTGAACTGCGTGCGGATGCACCCGGAAGTGTCGGACGAGCTAAATGAAGCGGCGATCGCCGATTTTTTGCTGTTCGGGTTGAATTGCGATCCGGCGACGACGACGTTCCGCGCGATTCGGAGATTGCCGCCCGCGCATTTTCTGCGCGTTTCGGCGGAGGGATTGCGGATCGGACGCTACTGGTCGATTCCCGTGGACGGGGGGATTCGCTACAGCCGGGAGGAGGAGTACGTCGAGCAGTTTCAGGCGCTCCTGCGAAAAGCCGTGTCGGACCGGCTGCGGGGCGAACGTGTGGGGATCTTCCTCAGCGGCGGGCTGGATTCGTCGTCGGTAGCGGCAACAGCACGGGAACTTGCGCCTGAGAGAGGCGAAGCCGGGAAACTGCGGGCGTATACGATATCTTACGGCACCTCGATTCCCGATCCGGACCCGCCGTATGCGCGAGAGCTCGCTACTTTGCTGGAAATGCCGATCCGGTTCATCTCGATGGAGAGGGTCGGACTCTTCGAAGAATGGGACAAGATCGGCGCGCAGCTGGCGGAACCCGTGAACGAACCGCTGATGGCCGGCTTGTTCCTTCAATTCCAAGCGATCGCGAAAGATTGTGCCGTGGCGCTCGATTGCGAGGGCGCGGACAACATAATGCGCTTTCAGATCATCCCGCATGTGCGCGGGTTGCTGCTGCGCGGCCAATGGAAGCAGTTGTTGGCGGTTGTGCCATTTTATTTACGGCGGCGATCGTTGTGGGACACCGCGCTTCGGCGCGCACGCCGATTGGTGAGCGCGAGACCTGATGCCCCGAAATTTCCAGAGTGGCTGGAGCCGGCGTTCGCGCGGCGTATCGCGGCTGACGAAAGGTGGCAGGAGTTTCGTGCGTTCTGGGCGGTACCCGCTCATCCGGTGATGCCGATTGCCCAGGCGTCGCTCTCGTTACCGCAGTGGCAAAGACTCTTCGAATTACAGAGTCCGGGCATCACCGGGCTACCCGTGGAGGTACGCTACCCTTTTTTGGATCTGCGAATCGTCGAATACGTGTTAGCGATTCCGCCGTTTCCATGGACTTTCCAGAAGACGTTGCTGCGTGAAGCGATGGCCGGACGTCTACCCGAGCGCATACGGCGAAGGCCAAAGACCCCGCTCGAGCACGATCCAGCGATCGCCGCCTTGAAGCGGGCTGGTCCTAAATGGGATCGGGATGTGGAGTGGAGCCGGAAAACCGATGTCTTCGTAAACCGCTCCGCGGTACGGAAAGCGCGCTGGGAAGACGGCTCGGACGCAGCGGAGATTGCAATGGTGCCGCTATGCTTGAACTTTTGGTTGCGGTACTCACGAAGCGTCCGGTATAACTTGGCTACAGAGGTTCACAATGGATAGGGGCGGAGACCATGCGGAAAAAAAGCCCTACGAACCGCCGGCCTTGGTAATCTACGGGACCGTGACGGATCTCACCAAGAATCTGGGCCACCGTGGAAACAAGGATGGCGGGAAAGCCCCGACGATCCGCACCGCGCTGTAAGGTGTAAAGTCCTCGCCTTGAACGATAAAGAGTTTTCCTATCGCATCCTCAATCTTGAAGTTCGCTCGAACGCGCCGCTGCCAGCGGTGAGGACCACGCCGGCCGTTCTGGAACCTGATTTGACCCTTCACTTCGGAGATTTCCCCCAGGCGCTCGGTGAGCCGGCGAGGAACGCCGATCTCTTCTATTCGAGCACGATTCTTTTGGATTCCGGGGAACCGGCGTTTCGAATTTGGAAGCTGGCCGAACGCGGAACTTATCGTATCGACTATTTCGACGGCACCAAGTTTTGGATCGAAACAGATACCGGAAACATCTGGGCCGATTGGTTGGAGAAGTCCTCTTTTGAAGACGCCGCAAGCTACTTCCTCGGGCCGGTGATGGGATTCGTGTTGCGGATGCGGGGCGTGACGTGCCTCCATGCGAGCGCGGTCGCGATCGACGGACGGGCGGCTGCATTTGTAGGACCGACCGGATCGGGTAAATCCACAACCGCGGCGGGATTGTCGCTGCGCGGACACGCTGTGGTTTCCGACGACATCGTGGCGCTGAGCGAGATGGATGGCCGATTTTATGCCGCGCCAGCGTATCCTTACGTGATGTTATGGCCGGAAGCCGTTGAGGCGCTCTGCGGCGCAGGGAAAATCCTGCCGGCGGTATCGAATAACTTTGAAAAACGAAGACTGTCAATCGATGCAGACCGATTTTCGGGGAAGAGCGTCGCGCTCAAGGCCATTTTCATGCTGGGCGAGAGGACCGGAGAGCCAGCAGCTCCGTGGATTGAGGAGATCGCGCCGCGGGAGGCGCTCGTCTCGCTTGTGGCGAACACATACGCGAATCTGCTGCTTGACGATGCGATGCGAGCGCGCGAATTCGAGATTCTGGGGCGGCTGGTCAACGCGGTTCCGGTGTGGCGCATTCGCGCGCACCAGGATCCGGCGCGGATCGGAGAGTTTTGCGGGTTGATCGAGCGCGAATTGACCGGCAGAGAATCGGCTGCCGAGGCGAGCATGGACGATATGGGGCGCTCGCGTGCCGCAGGGCGGAGTTGACGGCGCGGCAGGCGCTTGCGAACGGCTGGGCGGCGCGAGAGTCAGTCCGGCGTGTGAACGGTAGTGGGAGTTTCGACGACGGCCGCGGCAGCATCCTCGCGGAATTCCACCTTGTGCGTCTGGTGCATGGGGATACGCGCGTCTTCGAAAGCAAGCTTGATGCGGCGGCGGAGCTCGCGCGCGACTTCGTCCTTGCGATTCAGCACGGTGCGGACCTGGAGACGCAGCACCGCCCCATCGAGGGCGAGCGACTCCACCCCGAGGACGCGAGGTCCATCAACGAGCGCCGGAGACCAATCCGGATCGCTGCGAAAATCGCCGCAAATTTTTTCGAGCGTCGCCAGCGCCCGGCCGACGTGTTCGCTGGTGGGCACGGTCAGGTCGACAAAAGCCTGCGACCAATCGCGGCTCAGGTTGGATATCTGGCCGATCAACGAATTGGGAATCGTGACGATCGCGCCGGCAGGATTCCGCAGCACGGTGCGACGCAGGGTGAGATATTCGACGCGGCCGGTCTCGCCATTGGCCTGAATCGTATCGCCCACGACGTACTGGTCTTCCAGCACAATGAAAAATCCGTTGATGAAATCCTTGACGAGATTTTGCGCGCCGAAGCCGAAGGCCAGGCTGGCGACCGCGGCAGCCGCCTCAATCGGAGTGATGTTGAAGCCGAACTCGGGGAGCGCCATCAGGATTGCGACGGCGAGCACCAGCGTGACGCCGACGCTGTAGACGACGCCGGCCATGGTGCGCGTCTGCTGCTCGCGCATCTGCGCCACGCGCGTGTGGTTCTTGGCGATATCCACCATGCGCGTGGTGAGCGCTTTCAGAATGCGGATGCAGATGAAGGCAAGGACGACGATCGCAAGAATGCGCACGCCTCGCGTGCCAGCGTTCGTCATCCACACTTTCACGGACTCACTCATGAAATTCACGACGGGGAAATTAGATTATACATCGGGTCGCGCGGGCGAAAGATATGCAGGGAAGTTGTCGATTTGAAAACGGGGCACCGAGGATGAGAAAGGCCGAACCGCGCGCTTTAGATCGTCGGTAGCTGCATGGCCCGCGCTCGCGAAACGTAATACAATGATTTGATTGCAGGCCTACAACGTGCGCCCGTAGCTCAGATGGATAGAGCGTGTGCCTCCGAAGCACAAGGCCGGGAGTTCGAATCTCCCCGGGCGCGCCACTTTTTTCCACCATATCGTGTCTTCACCGCGCCGACGAGAAATATAACGCCCGCCACCAAAAACAAAGCAACAAGAACGCACGCTTAAACCTCCAAGCGCGCGGCACCCACCCAATGTACGCCGGAGATCCTGGTTGACGTGTTGTGCGATATCATCAGCGCCGATGAAATGGCACAAGTTCATGGTGAAAAGGTCTGCCACCCCGCGCCTTCGGTAAAAAGTGAACGTGATGGAGTGCAGGTGTCCCTGTCCATAAATTCGTTTGAGGACTTTGGGCATGACGGAAAGGCCCCACGCTCCCACACCGAGCGTTGGGCACCCGTAACACATACTGGGGTATGACGTGGCGGGATGGTATCATGCTCGACGAAATGTCGGCCCAAAAACAAGAAAGAGTGGGCCACCCGCCCGTGCCGATGAGAACTGGACTTGGGAGGGTAGAAGACCTAATCCGGAGGCCGGTGCCAAGAGGCACACGACTTTTCCATGCCTCAGACGGCGAGACGGGACTTGTGTGGACCAATGACGCTGCCAGAAAAAGTGGCTGTGGCGCTTGCTGTGGCAGTGATTGCCTTGATCGGCGTGATTATCGGCGGCTTTTGGTGGGCTCGTAGGGCTCCAAGTCGGCCGACAGGAGTAGCGGCAAATGCAGTTTTCATATGGGCACCTCACCTCGGTTTGCCAGCGCCAAGACGAGGTTGGTGGCTGGTTTGCTGGGAAAGCTTCGCGCGGGATCGCTGCAAGCTCAGCGATATCGATGGCAACACTGAATATGAGGGAGAGTTCATTCCATATGGCAGCAGAGGCCCATTACCCGCAGATCAGCTAAAGATAGATACGGACGAAACTCGGAAGCATAAAGTGTGGGTGGGAGATGCGCTTGTCCCCTTGGTTTATCTGAAGAATGGAAGGATTCTTATACCTGCGAGCAAATACGAAGAAGGCACGCACTTGCTGGAACAGCTTCAGCTGAGCCGCTAGGCGACATCCCCAGTCCCATGCACTTCACCGGCAAAGAACACGACACAGAATCGGGATTGGATTACTTCGGGGCGCGCTACGACTCCTCAGCGCTCGGTCGTTTCATGTCCCCGGATTGGAGTTCGCAGGTTGAGCCTGTGCCATACGCAAAGCTGGGTGACCCGCAGTCTTTGAA